>CAMJHX010000087.1 GCA_946405655.1 uncultured Clostridia bacterium | reverse complement strand
CCGCCTGAGAGAGCGCGACGTCCCCGCCGCCAGACAATGCCTCATCGACGCCATGCACCTGCCCCTTGAGGGCAAAACCGCGATTGTGTGAAATCAGGTTCGAACGTCAGTAGCGGCTCAGTAGCATGTCAGTAGCATCGTTTTTCGTTGATATTTCTCACTTTTTAAGTTTTTGCTACTCAAGAAACTCAGTTTTCATGAAAACAGTTTATCGCCTCTGTACAGGTGTTAAGAAAAACGATTTCATGAGTAGCACGGTAGCACCCGCATTGCTCCACGCAGAACCTGCACTAGCGCGCGCCAATCTCCGGCGAATCCGTACGATCTGGCCGCCTGTCGTAGGGGACGGCGTCCTCGACGTCCCGCGCAGAACGGACTTGAAATCTCGCCGCATCCCGGCGCAAACGCTTCCATCTCAGATAAGCCGTAGGGGAGGGGCTTGCCCCTCCCGTGCAGACCGTATCCACGATCCGCACCATCCCCGGCGCATCCGCGCCGCGCCAATCATGTCATCCCGAGCGCAGCGAAGCGGAGTCGAGGGATCCTGGCAGCGAAGCAAAAGAGAACCCAGCGCGTCTCTCCCTCTTAAGAATCCCTCATTGAAACGACGCAAGGGGCTCCCGCCCCTTGGATTCCCTGCTAGGATGGCTACTGTCAAACGATTTTTCGCAGCACAATATCGCACCATTCCCGCATCGCGCGATGCCCACATCGTGCCGTGCAGAACCAGCCGATTCGATCACCGCCCTCGGCGAATTCGCTGAATCATATTATCAAAACCGCCGCTGACCACGAACATTGTCCGTTCGGCCAGCGACGGTTTTTCACATATTACAAAAGAAAAAGCCTTGATTTGTCGAATTCTTTTCTTGTGAACCGGTCACACATATGATAAAATGTGTCCTGAACACTTCACGATTCTGCGCCGTTCTGATTCCTGCGATTCTCCTCTGACTTCTCAAACGAGCGCAGCACCGCGTCGGCGGTCGCTTTGGCGATGCCCTTGCTCAGCGTCTCAAATTCCTCGGCGGACATCGGCTCCTTCTTTTTGAGCCACCAGATATACCCGTCGAAGAATGCGTAGACATACCGCCGGATCACGAACCGCGCGGTCTCCTCGTCCGGGAAAATGTCGCCGAAGTCCGTCATGATGAGCGGGAAGAGCTTCTCAAAGCAGAACGCGCGGAAGGAATTCTGCCCCGCGTAGACGAAGGCGTTGCCGTAAAAATCCGGGTCGGCGCGCAGGGAGCGGAGAATGTCGGGGTAATACTCCCAGATGGACTTCTCCGGCCGCACCTCGACGAAGCGGCAGAAATCGTAGTTATAGATCCACTCGAGCAGCTCGTATTTATCCTTGAAATAGCGATAAAAGCTGCGGCGGCTGACGTTCGCGTTTCTCAGAATCTGATCCGTCGTGATCTTCTCGATGGGCGTCGTGCGCATCAGCTGCTTCATCGCGTCCGCGATGGCGAGCTTATTCTTTTCCGATTCCGTCATGCGATCCCCTCCGATCCGCTTTTATTTTAATGTGTCGGCGCGGATTTGTCAAAACCTGTCTGTTTCCACGCGCGATTGCCACAAAAGCGCGATTTTGTGCCTCGAAACTGTAGGATAACGGATTGCGGAGCCGGAATCTGTTTGATAAAATAAGAAAAACACTTTACATACGCCTGTTTTTGGACCTCGAGCCTGTTTGCCTAAGTCAAGCGATATGGCGGCTGGCCGTGTGCACGAGCACACCGGGGTGCGGTCGGAAACGACCGCGCCTTCCCTGTGGAAAAGAGATCCGCCAACAAATCTGGTTTGAAGGAGGATTTTCTATGGGCGAATGGAAGAAAACACAATGTACCGTCTGCGGCGTCAGCTGCGGTCTGGAGGTCGAGGTGGAGAACAACGAGATCATCTCCTCCCGCGCCGACCCGGACAGTCCGCGCTCCCACGGCTATGCCTGCCGCAAGGGCCGCAACACGAAGTATTTCATGCACCACGGCGACCGTCTGGACTATCCGATGAAGCGCGTCAACGGCGAGCTCGTGCGCATCTCCTGGGATCAGGCGATTCTGGAGATCGGCAACAAGCTGCGCTCCATCGTCGATCAGTACGGCCCCCGCGCCGTGTGCGGCATCGGCGGCGCCTCCGGCGGCGGCCAGAGTGAGCTCATCTTCCTCAAGGCGCTCATCAACGGCCTCGGCGGGCAGTACATTTTCAACCCCATCGGCTTTGAGTTCCTCGGCAACTGGTGGAGCCACGGCAAGATCTACGGCGATCAGGTTTCCTTCACCGAGCCGGACGATACCGGCTGTGAGGTTATGGTGCTCTGGGGCTCCAACTCCTATGTCACGCACCAGATGTGCGACGCCAGAAAGAACATCCGTGAGGCGTCCGAAAATCCCGATAAGCTCCTTATCGTGATCGACCCGCGCATGAGCGAATCCGCGCGCATGGCGGACATCCACATTGCCAACCGTCCCGGCACGGACGCGATTATGCTCAAGGGCCTGATCGCCCTCATTCTGCGCCGCGGCTGGGAGAACAAGGAATACTGCAGAAAGCACGTCAAGGATCTCGATAAGATCCGTCCCTGGTTCTATACCACGAACATCGAGGAATGCTTCCGCGTGGCCGGCGTCACGATGGAGGAGATGGAGAACCTCGCGAGGATCTTCACCACGAAAAAATGGGGCGTCCATCAGGACCTCGGCATCTTCTGCGGCCGCCACAGCACACTCAGCAGCTATCTGATCATCATGCTGACGGTCATCTGCGGCGTTGCGATGGTGCCCGGCGCCACGATCACGCATGAGCTCTGGGCGACCCGCGGCGAGACCATCCACGAGGACACCGATCCCAAGGTCTGGCGCACGCCCGTCACGAATCGTTTCCCCGTGCTCGAGACGTTCCCGTCCTGCGTCATGCCCGTCGAGATGCTCTCTGACCGGCCCGACCGCATCCGCGCCGCGATCCGCACGCTCGGCTCGCCCATGCGCTCCTATCCGGACTCCGCCATGGTTGAAAAAGCGTTCAAGAACCTCGATCTGCTCGTCGTGTGCGACATTGCGTGGACGGAGGACTGCGAGTATGCCGACTATGTCCTGCCCGCCAAGAGCGCCTACGAGCGCTATGAGTTCAACGCCTTTCAGATGAACTTCCCCGAGTGCGTCATGGCGCTGCGCCCGCCCGTGATCGATACGATCGCGGAGCGCCGCGATATGTGCGACGTTTTTGTCGAGATCGCAAAGGTCTCCGGCGCATTCCCGAAGATCCCCAAGTGGCTCGACGACGCTGCGGACAAGGCCGTCAAAACCGGCGACCGTATGCCGTTCCTCTTTGCGTTCCTCGCCTATCTCGGCGGCACGGGCATGAAATATTATCAGATCCGCACCGGCATTCTCGGCGCAACGCTCGGCAGAGCCTGGGGCTCCGCCACAAAGGGCGTTGCCTGGGGCGCGCTGATGACGACGCCGATGGCGCCCGGTCTCTGCGCCAAGGCCGGCCACCCGAAGCTCGGCTTCCATCCGCTCATGGAAAAGATGCCGGGACTCGATAACTTCTGCGCGCTGGACGCGGCCTTCGAGCAGGTGCTCAAGCACCCCGAGGGCGCGGTCGTCGGCATCGCGGACAACGACAAGCCGGAGGAATATCTCAAGCAGCACGTCCACTACCCGGATCACAAGATCCGCCTCTACTGCGACGAGATCTTCGAGGCCGTCTCGAAGCTCACCCCGGAGAGCGAGGACGAGGCCGTCACGCCTACGGAGGAGTTCCCGCTGATCATGTCCTCCGGCCGCCACACCGAGGATGGTCTGAACTCCATGACGCGCTATATGAAGAACATGAACCGCTACCACAAGAGCATGTACACCTTCCTCATGAACCCGGACGACGCTGCGGCCTACGGCTTTGCCGATGGCCAGCTGGTCCGCGTTACGACGAAGGGCGGCTCGGCTGAGATCCCCGTCGAGATCAGCTATCAGGTCAACCGCGGCTATGCCATGTTCCCGCATCATTACGGCCTCAAGTTCGAGGGCGAGGTCGAGGGCGTCAGCGGCGGCCAGGTCTTCAACTGGGACAACATGGATGAAATCACCGGCAACCCGTGCGTTCGCTTCACGCCCTGCCGGGTCGAAGCGGTTTAAGGAGGTGCGATAACATGGCGAATGTGAATCTGACCATCAACGGCGCTGCCGTTTCCGTCCCCGCCGGGACGACCATTCTCGAGGCGGCCAAGTCCGCCGGGATCCGCATCCCCACGCTCTGCGCCTATGAGGGCATGGGTCCCCACGCCGCCTGCAAGCTCTGCGTCGTGCAGGTGGAGGGCGACAAGAAGGAAAAGCTCGCCTGCGCCGTCAAGGTCGCGGAGGGCATGAACGTCACCACCGACAGCCCGGAGCTCTTCGATCTCCGCAAGGCGACCCTCACTGAGATGTTCCGCCAGCACAAGGTGGACTGCCATCACTGCGCCCGCACCGGCGGCACGCGCATCGAGGATCTCGATCCCTGGTTCTGCCAGAACTGCTTCTACTGTGACTGCGAGCGCGACGGCTTCTGCGAGCTGCAGGCGCTGGCCCGCGAGTTCGGCATCAGCCAGCTCCCGTTTGAGCCGCAGCAGAACGATTTCCCCGTCGACGAGAGCACCGGCGTCATGGTGCGCGACGGGAACAAGTGCATCAAGTGCCGCCGCTGTGTCGACGTCTGCAAGGCGCAGGGCATGGGCATCCTCGGCATGGTGAAGACCGAGAAGGGGAGCACCGTCGGCGCGAAGAACGGCCTTATGGCGGACGGATGTCTCCGCTGCGGCCGCTGCGTGGACGTCTGCCCGACGGGCGCGCTCTTCATGAAGGAGCATAAGGACGAGATCGTCTATCACGGTCACGAGCGCGAGACGACCGTCGCCGCCATGCTCTGCGGCTGCGTCATGCGCGAGCTCCAGGCGCTCTATGGCAAGGAATTTACTTATGAGCAGCTCGCCGCGTCCCTCAAGAAGTTCGGCGTCGCGCACGTCTTCAGCCCCGGCTGGGCGAAGGCGGAGAGCCTCAAGCAGGCGGCGGACATTCTCGATGAGCGCCTCGGGAAGGGCACGATCATCATGACCGACAGCTACGCTGCCAAGACCTTCCTGAACGCCAAGTTCCCGCAGATGAAGGATTCCTTCGCGTTCTATGACTCCATGCAGACGCTCTTCGGCCGCAAGCTGCGCGCCGAGCATCCGGACTGGAAGCTCGTGAACGTCTCCCGTCACAACGGTTTTGCCGCAGAGATGGCGGACACCGGTCTTGTGGATTATTTCGTGAACACGCGCGAGCTCTACCGCATCATCGAGCGCACCGGCGGCGCGCCGTATCGCCGCAAGCCCGCCGAGGTGGAGAACATCGCAGATTACGAGAAGGACGAGCGCTATGCCGACCTCCTCAACTGCGAGGGCTGGAAGCTCAGCGGCGAGCCGGAGGAGATCTCCTTTAAGAAGAAGGGCGGACGCAAGGTCTTTAAGGCTGCTGTATGCCACAACCTCTCGCAGGCCGCCAAGGTGCTCGAAGCGCCCGAAAAGTACGATGTCATCCGCATTATGGGGTAACGTCCAACCGGGCGCGCTGCGCTCCGCAGCGCCGCGATGCGGCACGGCTCCGCATCCGCTTCCCCGGTTCTCCTCTCCAAATCAAACCCGCTTTGCTGGGCTTTGATTTGGCATATTCCAATTGATTTTTTGATAGGAATATGATAAGTTAATATAAACCAGTTTCCGATCCCTTCGGCCTAAAGGCTCTGCCCACGGCCGTCCGGACGGGGTGACGCCGGAAACGGCGCCGCCTTCCTGCTTGAAAAGGAAACCGACCTCCTGCCCCCTAAGGGGCGTGGTGTACCCATTCGGGAGTGGTCTGCTTTTTGAGCGGACCACTCCTTTTT
>CAMJHX010000086.1 GCA_946405655.1 uncultured Clostridia bacterium | reverse complement strand
ACGGCTTCTTCCGGCTTCTCTGCCGGTTCCAGGGACTCGACCTGCAGGACGGGGCCCTTTCTGCCGTAGGCACGGTGGAAGCGGTTTTCGAGCTTGGCGGTGATGATCGCCCAGCTCTCGTTTTCGACCTGAGCCGCCTTGTCCCAGTTGCAGATGATGCCCGCGAACTGGATATCCTCGACGCAGCAGGTCATGACGTGGCGGCCGATGACGAAGCTGCCCTTCGGGATGCCCGCGCGCTGCAGGCAGCGCCCCTTGAAGCGGACGGTCTTGCCGTGGTACTTCTTCGTCTCCTCGGACATGTCGCGGTACCAGATGGCATAATCGCGGTCGGCGATCTCGACGATCGGCGCTTCGATATCGAACGGGAGCGGATCCTCGATATCGTCATAGTCCACATGGCCGTCGGAGGCGTATTCATAGGCGATGTCGCACCGGCGGGAGACGCCGCGGATGACCTTGTGCAGCTCCATGCGGTCCATATCATCATTGTAGCGGTTGAGCACGACGAGCTCGGCGCTCTTGAGCTTGTCCACCATGAGCTGGCGCATATTGGCGTTGTAGGTCAGGAAGGTCTGCGCATCGCAGAAGAGGAACTCCTGCGCGACGACCCAGTTTTCCGGGAGGTTCTGATAGAGCGTATCGAGCGTCCACATGCCGTTGTACTCAACGATGACACGCTCGGGACGCACCTCGGCTGCCATGGCTGCGAGGTTCTCCGTCGTCAGATCGCTCTCGGCGTCCACAGTCTTGAGGAAGACGTTCGGCGCGCAGAAATGCGTCGGCTCATATTCCTCCTCGCCCTCCTCGCACAGGAGCAGCAGCGTGCGCTCGCCCTTGTGGAAGCGGGAGTCCTCGAGCGTCTCCTGGATGAAGCGGGTCTTGCCCGCATCGAGAAAGCCGGTGAACAGATAGACCGGCAGATCGGGCGTGGGCTCGGGTTTCTTAGCCAAGGCAGAACAGCTCCTTCAGCGCGTCCTCGTTGAGCTTCGAGCCGATGACGCAGATTCGTCCGGTCACCTGCGCGCCGCCGCGGCGCACGTCGCTCTCGCCGGGGACATAGTCAAAGTGGATCCAGCCGCCGTCCGTCGCCGGGACAATGCCCTTGCTGCGGAGGATGACGCCGTACTTCTGCTCATCGAGCATGGCGTCGAGGATCGCCTGGATCTCCTCGTCGGTATACTTGCGCGGGGTCTCGGCGCCCCAGCTGGTGAAGACCTCGTCGGCATGGTGATGGTGGTGGTCATGGTCATGATGATGGCCGCAGCCGCACTCCTCGCCGTGCTCGTGGTCGTGGTGATGGTGCTCATGCTCGTCATCATGGTCGTGGTGATGGCAGCACTCGTGCTCGTCGTCATCGTCATGATCGTGGTGATGGTGATGATGATGCTCGTGCTCCTCGTCCTCGTCATCATGGTCGTGGTGGTGGCAGCACTCCTCGTCATCGTCGTGGTGATGATGGTGATGCTCGTGCGCCTCGTGCTCGAGGTGCTCCAGCTCGGCGGCGAGGGTGTCCTGCCGCTCCATGGTCTCGAGGATCTGCGCGCCGGTGATCTGATCCCACGGGGTGGTGACGATCGTGGCGGAGGCGTTCTTCTCGCGCAGCATGGCGACGCAGCGGTCGAGCTTCTCCTGGCTCAGACCGTCGGTGCGGGAGAGGATGATGGCGCTCGCGTGCTCGACCTGATTGTTGAAGAACTCGCCGAAATTCTTCATGTAGATGCGGCACTTGTTCGCGTCGACGACAGTGGTGAAGCCGTTGAGCTTGAGCTCGTCAGACTCCACGCTCTGCACGGCGCGGATGACGTCGGACAGCTTGCCGACGCCGGAGGGCTCAATGAGGATGCGGTCGGGGCTGAACTGCTCGAGCACCTGCTTGAGCGCCTGCTCAAAGTCACCCACGAGGCTGCAGCAGATGCAGCCGGAGTTCATCTCGTTGATCGTGACGCCCGCGTCCTGCAGGAAACCGCCGTCGATGGCGATCTCGCCGAATTCATTTTCGATCAGCACGATCTTCTCGCCGGCATACGCCTCGGCAATCAGCTTCTTGATCAGCGTCGTTTTCCCCGCGCCGAGAAAGCCGGAGAAAATGTCAATTTTGGTCATGGAACAATACACTTCCTATCTGGATTTGGGGCAGCATCGCATACTGACCCAGTTTTGGATGGTAATGTTATAGCACAAACGTCGGAAAAAGACAAGTGAGGAAGTCACGGAGCATATTTTATATTTACATAATATTTTTATGGTCAATCTGTACCATGCGCACTTGCGGCTTCTCCAGCACAAGGGGGGCTCCTGAACAGCTGCCGCCCCCTGAGATACTGTAAAAATCCCGGGGAACCAGATGATTCCCCGGGATTTCTGCGTGGGTTTGAGAGAGAGATAAATGACTTGCTCCGGATTACCAGAGGTTGCCTTCTTCGTTGAACTCCCAGTGATAGGGATCGGAGACGACCTCCATGTCGTCGTGCTTGGCGATCTCCTCGAGCAGCGGCACGGAGCACTCGATCTCCTCGAGCATGAGGGTGTTCTTGATGCGGACGATCTTCACCTCGTTCGGATCCTTCAGGAAGGAGTGCGCGCACGCCATCTTGATGGCATCCTCGTCGCTGTTGCCGTAGAGCGGGATGGCGCCCATCTGGAAGGACTTGGCGGCGATGATGTTGGTGTAGGTGAAGGAGAAGTTGAACTTATTGACAAAGCGATAGCTCACGATGTCCGCCACGCCGCAGCCGACGGCGGCGCCGTGGGATTTCTCGGTGATGTCGAGCAGGACGATCTTCTCGATGTCCGGAGCGATGGCGTGGAAGCCGGCGAGCTGGCTGTAGCGCTCGGTGCGGCCGGTGACGTTCGGGTCCATGCCGGCGCCGGAGATCTCCTTGCCGATCTCGTCGATGATGAGCACGTCGATGCGGGGCAGCTTGAGCTTCGGCATCTCGGCCTTCGCCATCGCCTGCAGAGCAGCGTCGCGCTCGAAGAACTTGTCGGTCGGGATGACCTCGAGGTGGTTGATCTTATCGGACGGGCTCTGCGTGAGGCCGACGGAGAAGACGACGTTCACATGCTCGAGGAACGCCTTGGACACGCGCTCGAGGTTGGGGCCGAAGTTATCGTAGCCCGCAGAATGGAACGTGGAGCAGCCGATGTGCTTGCCGACGCCGATGCAGATCATCTTGAGCAGGCCGCTCTCGTGGTCATACTTGAAGTGGGTGTGGGGCTTGACCTTGTTGAAGAGGATGATGCCGTCCGCCTCATAAGCGTACTTGTCGCAGTAGACGGGGAAGCCGTCGTCCAGCGTGGCGACGCAGACAACCTCCATGGAGGAGAGCACGGGAACCTCGAGATATTCCTCGGAGATGCCGAACTGCTTGAGGTGCTCCTTCTGGCCCTCGCCGGTGGCGCCGGCGTGGCTGCCCATGGCGGGGAAGACGAAGGGCTTGGCGCCCCATGCCTTGAGCTGGTCGCAGATGGCGCGCATCATTTCCTTATAGAACGGCACGCCGCGGCTGCCGGCGGAGATGCCGATGCGCTTATCCTTGACGGAAGCGATCGTGGCGGGATCGAGGGCGAGCATCTGCTCCTTCAGGGTGGCGACGGGATCGGCCAGATCCTCATACGCGAAGTGCTGACGCACCTTGACCATTTCCGGGAGGACAATGTGGTCGGTCAGCGGAATTTTATCGACTTTCGGAAACTGCATATTCTTTTCCTCCTAATATGGGAGCCGCAAAAGCGGCTCCCGGTAAATGATGGGGTTGGATTACGCCATGCGGCCGAAGACGTTGGTCATCTCGGCGGAGACATGCGGGAAGATCGCGTAGACGAAGAGCATACTCAGGATCGCGTAGATCACGAAGGTGATGAGGAACATGACGATCACGCGCTTCATGACCTTGTTCTCCTCGCCGGTGATGCCGACGGTGGCGCAGGCCGCGGTGACGTTGTTCGGGCAGATCATGTTGCCGAGGGAGCCGCCGCCGTTGGAGGCCGCGAAGGTCATGACCTTGTTGATGCCGAGGATGTCCGCCGCGTGCATGTGCATCGTGGCAAAGAGCTGGTTCGCGCCGAGGTTCGTGCCGGTGATGAACGCGCCGACCGCGCCGATCAGAACCGCGCCGATCGGATAGAGCGGGCCGGTGACGCCGGCGATATCCTGCGCAAGGAGCTTGATCATGGACAGGCTCTCACGCGTGACATTGCCTGCGGCGTCCTTCATCTCGGAGATGAAGGGGATCTTCATGATGTTGGCGACGGAGTAGAGGGACGCCATGATGATGAAGACGGGGATGACCTTCTTCAGCGCGCGCAGGAAGGCCTGCCAGTAGTTGCCGAAGCCGAAGCGCAGCGTGAAGATGCTCAGGAACGAGCAGATGAACAGCAGAATGTCGATCCAGCCGTTGTAGGTCAGCTTGCCGACGAGGTAGTTCCAGAGCGGGATCTGCGCGGCAGCGCCGTCGGCGCCGACGGTGTTCACGGGGATGTACTTGGAAACGGTGAGGGTGATGGGCAGGATGAGCAGGACGAAGATGTACGGGCTCAGCGCGCGCACGAAGGAATACTTCGGGGTGCCCTCGATTTTCGGAGGCTCGGCATAGAGCTCCTTGGGCGTTTCGATCTTGAAGATCTTGAGGCCGAGGATCGCGAAGATGATGCCGATGAGGCCGGTGCCCATATCGGTGATGAAGCCGCCGATGAAGTTGGAGAAGATGAGCATCAGGATCGCGCCGATGACGCCGCACCAGAGGCAGTAGCCCTTGATGCCCTTGCTCTTGAAGCCCTTGAAGCCGTAGGCGAAGATGATGAGCAGGAACGGCATGACGAGGATGCCGATCATGTGGAACACGCCGGCTGCGGCGAAGTTCAGGTCGGTGTTGGAGACGCCGGCGGAGACGAGGTCCGCGCCGCCGGACATGGTGGTCAGGCCGGAGCCGCCGAAGGAGGTGCAGACGCCGTCGGACATCAGCGCCGCGACGACGGCCACGATGGGATCAAAGCCCAGGCCGACGAGGAAGGGGGCGGCGATGGCGGCGGGGGTGCCGGCGCCGGCAGCGCCCTCCATGAAGATGGGGACGAACAGGCCGATGATGATCAGCTGGACGCGGCGGTCACCGCCGGAGATGGCGGCGAGCTTCGCCTTGACGATGTCCATCGCGCCGGAGGTCTGCATCATGTCCAGAATGAGGAAGGAGAACAGGATCAGGCCGACGATGAAGAACGAGGACTTGATGCCGCTCCAGGTCTGCGCCCAGATGGCGCGGGCGAGCTCCACCGGGCCGTGCTCCATGTTGGCGAAGAAGGTGTAGCTCAGCAGAACGGCCAGCAGGAACGCAAACGGCGCAACCTTCAGCGCCGAGAGGTCGAAGCCGATCATGCCGATGAGCACGAGCAGGATGGGCATGAACGCGAGGAAGAACGTGACGACCTGAATGAGGGCGCCGTGCTCCTGGAAGTTGGAGCCGTGAATGCCGCCCAGCATCAGGGCGAACGCCACTACGAAGATGAGCAGCGTGACCAGCATGAACCATACGTAATTGCTGGCGAGTGCGGGTTTGTCAAGCTTTTTTGCCATGTTTTGACTCTCTCCTTACTGTTTCATATTCTCTGAGGTTTGACGCGGGCCTCTCTCCTCCCGCGTGCCGGGGTTTTCCGCTCGAGGCAACCGACCTCGAGTCACCCGAAACCGCATGACGCGCATGGGCGGCTCAGGCTCTCAGGCTCTGGCTCTGTCCGTATTCTACAAGCGTGGTGGTCTTGCATTTCTTACAGAAAAGCGGAAACTTGATCAGTACGGTGTCTGACAGGATGACAACCTGTGTTCGCCCGCCGCAGGCAGGACAGATGGCTCTCCCCTCCCGAACGGTCAGCGGTACGCAGGCGTCCGTGCGTGTCAACGATTTCACCCCCTTC
>CAMJHX010000085.1 GCA_946405655.1 uncultured Clostridia bacterium | reverse complement strand
TGGCGTAATCTTCCTCCGTCACGGTGGGAGAGCCCGCCATGCGGTAGATGACGGTCGCGAACTGCGCGCGGGTGGTGGTGCCCTGCGGGACGAAGAGATCGTCCTCCATGCCCTTCATGATGCCGTTGTCCCAGACGTAGTAAATGTCGTCATAGGACCAGTTGTCTTCCTTCGTCACGTCCTTGAAGGGGAATCCCATTCCGGGCTCAGTGGTGGGCTCGGTGGTCGGCTCGGTCGTCGGTTCCGTCGAGGGTTCCGTCGTCGGCTCCGTCGTGGGCTCGGTCGTCGGTTCCGTCGTGGGCTCGGTCGTCGGCTCCGTGGTGGGCTCCGTCGTCGGTTCCGTCGTGGGCTCCGTCGTGGGCTCGGTCGTCGGTTCCGTCGTGGGCTCCGTCGTCGGTTCGACAGTCGGCTCCACAGTAGGCTCCGTGGTCGGCTCGACAGTCGGCTCCACGGCTGCTGCCGTCACATGGAGCGTGGCGGGCTCGCTGTAGAGGACCTCCTGGTTGCCCTCGGCGTCGCAGGTCATGCTGCAGACGCAGCGCAGCTGCGCGCCGTCCATGTAGAGCTCCGCGGGGAAGGAGAGCTTTCTGCTCGTGGCGCCCTCAATGTCGGTCCACTCGTCGCTGCCGGGCGCGGCGCTCTGCCACTTGTAGTGCGGATAGTTCGCCTTGGCGACCTGCGCGACGAAGGAGGCGGTCTCGCCCTCGGCGACGGTCACGTCCTGCGGCTGCTCGCCGAATTCATGGGTCATCCAGTGATCGGGGAGCGCGTCATAGATGCGGTTGGCCATCTGCGCGTGGCCGAGGCGGGTCGGATGGCTGGCCCAGGTGAAGTAGCTCTGGAACGCAGGATCGCTGACCGAGACGTCAAAGGTCTCCACGCCGACCATGTCCGCAAAGTAATAGTGACCGGGATACTGGCGGACGAAGGACTTCATGTAGCTGTTGATCTGATTCACAACCGGACGAAGGATCGGCGCAAGGTCGATCTGGTTGTTGGTGCCGAGGTAGATGTGGTCGCCGGGGTTGTAGGCGCCGACGGCGCAGATGATCGTATCGGGATTGATGCCGCCCTCGCCGAGGATGCCGTCGATGCTGGCCTTCCAGTTGTCCTTGAACTGCTTCATGGACTTGTCCAGGGCCTTCCTGACGGCGCTGAGAACGTTGTTGATCTTGCCCACGGACTCAGCCGCTTCCACCATCTTCAGCAGCGCTGCACCGAGATCGCCGGTCTTCTCCAGATCTTCCTTGATCTTGTCCATGCCGGGGATGGAACTGTCCTCGCTCATCGCGATCAGAGCCGAGATGTAGGTGTAGCTCATGATGTCGTTCGAGCCGAGGTTGATCGTCACGAGATCAGAGGCCTTGAGCGAATCCATCAGCGTTCCGGTGAAGGTATCAAGCGCTTCTGTGGAGAAGGTGTGCTTGCCCCAGACCATGCCCCAGAGACCGTCGTCGTCGGTGTAGACGCCGTCGATCATGTAGCGCAGCTCCACGGTGCGGAACGCGCTGCAGGCGAGCTGGATCAGATTCGCGTCGACCATCTTTGCGAGCAGGTCGTGATAGGCGCCTTCCACGCGGGAGAACGCCACTGCCTCGCCGATGCCGTCCACGGTGTAGCCGGCGGCGATGCTGTCGCCGATGCAGGTGTAGGTTTTGAACTGCTTGTGCTGGCCCTTGTCCATGGCAAAGGCGGCGGTGAAGCTCGCCATCATTGCCACAACAAGCAGAATGGCCAAAAATCTGCTGGTCTTCTTCATTGTTTCCTCCTGAATAATATGATGGGGGGATTGCGCTTATCTATCATACCACAATAATCGTCAAAATCAAAGGGAGTTGACGAAAAAAGTTCAAAATAGACATATGTTGCAAAACAGGCATTTGCTTCGCGGCAAATGCCTGTTTTGCTCTTTTCTTATTTCGCGCGGTCAAAGCGCGCCATGATGACCGCCATCTGCGCGCGGGTGGCGCTGCCCTGCGGACGGAAGGAGCCGTCGTCAAAGCCCGTCACGATGCCGTTTGCGACCGCCCATGCCACAGCGGGCTTGGCGTAATCGCTGATCGCGTCGGCGTCCGTGATCTTCGAAAGATCCGCCGCGCCCGTCTTGCCGCTGTAGCGGCAGAGCATCGTGACCAGCTGCTCGCGCGTGATCTTCTCGTTCGGGGCAAATTCCGTAGCGCTCACGCCGTTGACGACCTTGGCGTCATACGCCCAGATCACGGCGTCCCTGTACCAGTCGGCGGCGAGATCCGCGAAGGGGCAGGCCTCCTTCTGCGCCGCGGTCACGGCGGGAGTGCCCGCGAGACGGTAGAGCACCGTCGCAAACTCTGCGCGGGTGGTCGTGCCGTCCGGGTCAAAGATATCGGCGTCCTTGCCGTTCATCAGACCGTGCTCCCAGGCGTAGAAAATGTCGTCATATGCCCAGTCCTTCGCCACATCCTTGAAGGGGAGCTCCTTGACCGGCTGCGGCTCGTCAGAGCGCTCCGGCAGAACCTTCAGGATCTGCTCGGCCATGTACTGATGTCCGGCCTCGGTCGGGTGGACGTTCGTCATCATGTTCAGCAGGAACGTCTCGTCCGTCACCGCCGGCAGCTCGTAGATCTCCGTGTCCCACACGTCGGCGTAGAGATATTTCCCGGCGTACCGGCTGCCGTACTGCATATAGGTGTTGATCTGGCGACAAACGGTGTCAAACGCCTTGCCGATTGTGATCACGGAGGCGTCGGTGAGCTTCGTGGTCTTCATCGGGTTGTAGGTGCCGACGACGACGAGCGTCACGTCCGGGTTTACCTCATAGATCTTCCGGATGATCGGGTCCCAGTTCTCCACAAAGTTGTGGTATCCCTGCGCCAGACCGGCCGCGAAGGCGAGCGCCATCTCCGGCATTTTCCCGGCGGAGTTGATCGCGTCCAGAAGGGCGTTCAGCTGCTCGATGGAGGTGACGCCGTCGGGCATATACTGCGAGATCAGCTTGTAAAGCTCGCTGTCGCTCTGCGTGGCGAGGGAGGCTTTGACGTTCGCGAAGTTCAGCACGTCGTTGGAGCCCACGTTCAGCGTGATCAGATCGGCCTCCTTGAGCGCCTTGGCAAACTCCGGGCGCATCTGCGCGCGCAGCTCCGGGTCCATTTTGTAGATCTTGAAGAGATAATCGTCGCCGGGATACGTCTCGTCGATCATGTACCGCAGCTCCGTCGTCCGGAAGCCGGTGCGCGCCAGCGGATAGAACGTGTCCGCGCGCACGGCGTCCGCCACGATGGAGTGATAGGCGGGCTCAATGCGGGCAAAGCCCTTGATCTCCTTGTTGTAGGGTCCGTAGCCCGCGGCGATGCTGTCGCCGAGGCAGACGTAGGTGCCGTAGTGCGCGGCGTTCTCAATGCTCGCCGCGCTCGCGCCGACGCCCAGGATGCCGGCGAGCATGACCACAGCCAGCGCCATGGTCAGCAGCCGCGATAGGGGGGATTTGCGGTGCTTCATGTTGCATTCTCCTTTTCCTTTGTTTTCACCGTGTTGTTAGCTGGTAACAGGTTGATTATAATGCAAATGTTACAAAAAGTAAACAATAAATACAAAAAATTAAGAGAAGCTCACCTGTAGAGCTTCTCTTTGTGGTTGTTACTGTCTTCCCATGCGGTCCAGCCGCGCGATGATGGCGGCCATCTGCGCGCGCGTGGCGCTGCCCTGCGGACGGCAGGAGCCGTCGTCAAAGCCCGTGGAGATGCTGTCGCCGAGGCATTCGATAGAGATGGCAAAAATGGAAGAGTGTAAAAGATCCTTTTCTCGCAGATATAAAAGGATCCTCCACCTGTTGATTGGGTGGAGGAATGCACTATGGAAGGGGGGGGAGAGAGTCTTGAAAGCTCTGTTGTGTCAAGCTTAGCATATGACGCATTTGCGCACAAGCTTCCCCCGGGGATCTTTTTTTAGTCTTTTTTCGCCTCTTCGCACTGCCTTGCCAGATCCAGCGCGTTTTCCAGCGCCTCGTTGCCGGCGCGGTAGGAGCGCATCGCGTTTTCCAGCTCGTCCGCGGCGTCGTAGCAGCCGGCGTCGTCCAGCGCGTGGAAGATGCCGTGCAGCTCCTCCGTGTGGTGCCGGTTGTGGTCCAGCATATAGCTGAGAAGCTTTAAGATCTCCTCCCGGCTCATCGGCTGCAGCTCGTCGTGGGAATGGCCGTGCCCCTGCAGATGGTCTTCTGAAATGTGCATGCTTTGCTCCTTTCCTGCGTCACCGCATAAACCGCTCGATGGCGGTGTTGAGCTCCTCCAGCGCGCGCTCGTCGTTCTGCTCCATCGCGTCGGTGAGGCAGTGCTCAATGTGATCCTTCAAAATGACCTTCGCCGTGCCGTTCAGCGCCGACTGCACGGCCGCCAGCTGCATGAGCACCTCGGTGCAGTCGCGCCCGTCTTCCACCATGCGCTTGACGGATTCCAGATGTCCGATGGCGCGCGAGAGTCGGTTGATCACGGCCTTGGTTTTGGTATGGTTGTGGGAGTGCGTGTGTCCGGTCGCAGTGTCGTGGCTGTGCGTGAAGACGGTGCCGTCGCTGCGCACGTGCGTGTGTTCGCTCATACGGCACCTCCGGCGCGCACTGCGTGCACGAGAAACAGCGGCGTGGAGGCAAAGTTGATCTTCTCCTCCTCTGACCACACACGATCCCATGCCTGCACGTCGGTGGAGACCTCCATGCCGAGCTTCGAGAGCACCGCGCGATCCCACGCCGGGCGCATCACGTTCGAGAGCGGAATGCGCAGGGCGATCTGCTCCATCACCTCAAAGTTGTGGCCGATGTTCCGGTCCTCAATCCCGCGCGTCTGAGAGGCGGTGCGGTCGGCGTCATAGCCCGCGCGAGCTTCGGCGTCATATAAATAGTGATACCAGTTCGCGTCGAAGTTTAAGAGCAGGCCGCCTTCCTTCAAAACGCGCTTCCACTCCCGGTAGGCGACCTCCGGGCGCGGCAGGTTCCACGTGAGATTGCGGGAGAGGATCACATCAAAGCTGTGATCTAAGAAGAACAACTCCTCGGCGTTCATCTCCATGAATTTGATTCGGCTTGCGAGCGCGCCGGCGTTCTTTCTGGCCTCCTCCAGCATCGCGGGCGTGAGATCCACCGCCGTCACGTCATATCCGAGCTCCGAGAGCAGGATCGCGAAGAAGCCCGGCCCGGTGCCGATCTCCAGCACGCGGATGGAAGCAGCGTCCCGGTCGGGAAACTGCCGCTCAATGTGCGTCTTCAGCTCTCTGCGCCAGATCTCGCGCTGGTCCGTGCGCAGCTCCTCCTGATTGATCTCGGAATAGCTGTTTGCGCGTCCGGTCCAGTAGTCCCGGTTTTCCTTCAGAATTGTAGTGCTGGAAGCCATAGGTCACCATCGGCCTTTCTGTGATTGTTTTCTGCACTCTATCGTACCACGCAGTTTTCACCGCGGACAACCTACCCGGGGGGATAAAAAACTGCACAAAAATGAAAGAATTCGCGCTTCGGAACCCCCGGGGTAGGTTGTGCGTGAAAACTGCCTGTGCTAAAAAGGAAACTGAACACAGTGTTTGGGAGGTGTGTCGATGGGCAAATATGTGCTTCGCAGAATCGTGCAGCTGATCCCGGTGCTGATCGGTATCACGTTTTTGTCCTTCGCCATGATGCGCATCGCCGGCAGCGACGCCATCACGGAAATGTACGGCAGCAAGGGCGGCGTGGATCAGGCGATCATTGACGCGGCGCGCGCGGATCTCGGCCTCGACAAGCCGTTTTTGACCCAGTATTTCTCGTGGCTCGGCGGCATGCTCACCGGCGACATGGGCACGAGCTACATCTCCGGCAGAAACGTGTTCGATACCTTCGTCTCCAAGCTCCCGGCGACGCTGCTGCTCACGGCACTTTCTATCTTATTGACCATCATCATCTCCATCCCGCTGGGTGTGCTGGCCGCGGTGCGGCATGATAAAT
>CAMJHX010000084.1 GCA_946405655.1 uncultured Clostridia bacterium | reverse complement strand
CTCTCCCGCCCGGTGGCGATCTCGGTTCCGGCGGAGGATATTGACAAGCTGCTGCAGTCGCGCGACGGGGTCTGCGCGCTGGTGTATCTGGCGCTGCAGCGCACCGGCGGGCGGCCGCTGCAGGCGGGCGCGCTCGGGCTGACCGAGCAGGCGCTCACCGCCGCGCTCGAGAAGCTCGCATCTCTCGGTCTCGTGGCAGGAAAGAAGGAGGAAAAGCCCCTCCCCCCTGCCGACGAGCTGCCGCAGTATACGGCGGAGGATCTCGTGCGCCGGGTGCGCGAGGACGTGACGTTCCAGAGCGTCTGCCGCCACGCGGAGCAGTTCTTCGGCCGCAAGCTCACCACGCCCGAGACGCAGGCGCTGCTCGGCATGCAGGACTATCTCGGTCTGCCGGTGGAGGTGCTGATGGAGCTCATCACGCACGTCTTCACCACCTATCGCTCTGAAAAGGGCCCGGGCCGGAACCCCACGATGCGCATGGTCGAGCGCGAGGCCTACGTCTGGGCGCAGAACGAGCTCATGACGCAGGAGCTCGCGGAGGAATACATCGAGCGGCAGAAGCAGCGGCGCGGCGACATGGCGCGGCTCATGGAGGCGCTGGAGATCACAGGCCGCGCCCCCTCGCCGTCGGAGAAAAAATATCTCTCGGCGTGGCTGGACATGGGCTTCGGCTATGACGCCGTCGCCGAGGGCTATGACCGCACGGTGATCAGCGCGGGCGCGCTCAAATGGCCGTATCTGAACAAGATCCTTTTAAGCTGGCACGAAAAGGGGCTGCACACGCTCGCCGAGATTCTGGAGGGCGACCCGCGCGGCGGCGCGAGAAAGCAGCCTGCAAAGGCGGCGCCCTCCGCGGCGCCGAGAAACGACCTCGCCCGCGCCGAGGCGCTGCTGCGCCGGCGCCGGGAGGGAAAGGAGTAAGCCATGGCACTGAACGGAACCTATCTCGCCCGCGCGCGGGAGGCGCTCGAGCAGCAGAGAGCGCGCAACGAGGCCGAGCAGGCGCGGCGGGAGCGGACGCTCTACGCGCGCGTGCCGCGCATTGCCGCGATCGACGCGGAGCTGAGAGCGCAGATGATCGAGCTCTTCGGCTGCACGCTGGGCTACGGCGCGGATCCGACGGCGCGGCTGAGAGACATTGAGGCGCGCAATCTCGCGCTGCAGGACGAGCGCGCGAGGCTGCTGGAGGAAAACGGCTTTCCGAAGGATTATTCCGAGCCGGTGTGCGCCTGCAGAGCCTGCGGCGACACAGGGTATCTCGCGGACGGCTCGATCTGCGACTGCCTGATGACGCTCTATAATCAGGAGCTGACGAAGGATCTGAGCTCCCTCCTGCAGACCGGGGACGAGATATTCGACCGGTTTGATCTGACGCTGTATGCCCCCGAGCACCGCGAGCAGATGGCGCAGACGCTGCGCTTCTGCCGGAGCTATGCCGAGGACTTTTCGCCCGACTCGCCGAACCTGCTGCTGCAGGGCGGCACGGGGCTGGGAAAGACCTTCCTCTCCGGCTGCATCGCCCGCGCGGTGGCGCAGCAGGGCTTCGGCGTGGTCTATGAATCCGCCGCGGCCGCGCTCGGCGCGTTTGAGACGGCGAAGTTCCAGCGCTTCGGGGAAGCCGGCGAGCAGGCGGCGGCGAAGGTGGAGCAGTATCTGGGTTGCGATCTGATGATCCTCGACGATCTCGGCACGGAGATGATCTCCCCCTACTCCGTGAGCGCGCTCTACACGCTCATCAACACCCGCCTGACCCGGCACAAGGCGACCATCATCTCCACCAACTGCACGGACGCGGAGCTGCAGCGCAGCTACACGCCGCAGATCCTCTCCCGCATCGAGGGCGAATTCCAGGCCCTGCCGTTTGTGGGGAGAGATATACGGCAGGTGAAGAAGGAACGAGGAATTTAACTCAGTGTGGAGTGTGGAGTTTGGAGTGTGGAGTTTAAGGGCTTTTAAATTCCAATCATCGCCGTCAGGCGATACCTTCACTCCACACTCCACACTCCTAACTCCACACTTTTAGAGGAGGTAAAACGATGCAGCATGAAATCACTTCATCCCATCCTCTTTTAGACGCAAAGGGCAACATCGCCGAGCCCGGGTTTGCGAGGTCCTTGCTTCCGGTCTATCGCCGGGCGGACGTGAAGGCGTCTTCCCTGCGGCTGAAGGAATGGGACTATTACTGCGTCTCGAACGGGAAGATCGCGCTGTGTCTCACGATCGCGGACAACGGGTATATGGGGCTGGACTCTGTCTCGCTGCTGAATCTCGAGGAGGGCTGGGAGATCACGACGAGCCCGATGCAGATTCTGACGCGCGGGAAGAAAAACCTTCCCGAGACGAGCAAGGCGGGCGTCTCCGCCGCGGCGGGCAAGGGGTATTATCTGCAGTTTTCGGTCGAGAACGGCAGGCGCGTGCTGCTCGCGCAGATGCGCAAATTCGGCCCCGAGGGTTCGCTTTACGCGAAGGTGACGCTCACCGACGAGCCCGCGGAATCCATGGTGATCGCGACCCCCTTCCGCAAGGACGGGCATTTTTACTACAACCAGAAGATCAACTGCATGCGCGCCGAGGGCTTCGTGACCTACGGCTATCACAACACGACCTACGAATTCCAGCCCGAGGACAGCTTTGCCGTGCTCGACTGGGGCCGCGGCGTCTGGACCTACGACAACACGTGGTACTGGGGCAGCGCCTCAGGACTGCAGGACGGCGTGCCGTTCGGGTTCAACATCGGCTATGGCTTCGGAGACACCTCTGCCGCGAGCGAGAATATGCTGTTTTACAACGGCAAGGCGCACAAGCTCTCCGACGTGCGCTTTCACATCCCCGGCGACGGGACGGCGGAGATCGACTATCTCGCGCCGTGGAAATTCACGAGCGACGACGGGCGGTTTGAGATGGACTTTGTCCCGACGCTCGACCGCAAGAGCAAGACGGATTTCAAGGTGCTCATGAGCGACCAGCATCAGGTGTTCGGGCGCTTTACCGGCACGGCGGTGCTGGACGACGGGACGCGGCTCGAGATCCGCGATCTCGCGGGCTTTGCGGAGAAGGTGCGAAACAAATGGTGATTCGAAAGGCGGTTGCCGCCGATCTCGACGCGGTGGAGGCGATCTATGACGCGCTCCACACGCTGGAAGAGAAACAAGTGATTAAAACCGGTTGGATCCGGCACGTCTACCCGACGCGCAAGACCGCCGAGGCCGCGCTCGCGCTCGGGACGCTGTATGTGCTGGAGGACGAAGGCGTCGTCCGCGCGGCGGCGAAGATCGATCAGGAGCAGCCGGAGAGCTATTTCCGCGCGCGCTGGACGCTGCAGGCGGAAGAAGACAAAGTGCTGGTACTGCACACGCTCGTGGTCGACCCGACCCTTGCGCGGCGCGGCTGCGGAAAGGCGTTCGTCGCCTTCTATGAGCAGGAGGCCGCCCGCCGGGGCTGCACGGTGCTGCGCATCGACACGAACGAGACGAACGCGCCCGCGCGCAGGCTCTATGCCGCTCTCGGCTATCGGGAGGTCGGCGCGGTGCCCTGCGTGTTCAACGGGATCCCGAACGTGAATCTCGTGTGTCTCGAAAAGGCGGTGGAAGCTTGAGTACGGCAACACTGCCCGGCGCGGAGGAGCTGCGCCGGATGGCGGAGGAGGACACGCACGGGCATTTTGACGCGGGAAGCAGCATGGCGGACGCTGATTTGTTCATCAACCGGGAGCTCAGCTGGCTCGCCTTCAACCGCCGCGTGCTGATGGAGGCGGCGGAGACGGCGCTGCCGGCCTTTGAGCGGCTGCGGTTTCTGTCGATCTACGGCACAAACTTAGATGAATTCTACATGGTGCGTGCGGGCGGGCTGACCGACCGCGCCGCGCTGCGCCCGTCGAGCCGCGATAGGCTCACCGGCATGACGGCGAAGGAGCAGCTGGACGCGATCGCGCGGGAGACCGCCGCGCAGCTGCCGACGCTGGAGCGGCTGTACAACGACGTGACGCTCTCGCTCTCGGACGCGGGCGTGGAGCTGCTGGACGCCGCCGCGCTGGAGGGAGAATGGAAGACGCTCGCAAAGCAGAAATTCCGCGAGCTGCAGCCGCTGCTGACGCCGCAGATCGTGCGGCGGGGCGAGAGCTTCCCCTTCCTGCGCAACAAGGAATCGTACATCATCGTCCTGCTCGGGCACGGGAAAAAGCGCGCCGTCGGCGTCGTTCCGACCACGCGGCTGCCGAGGGCGTTCTCCCTCGAGGCCGAGGGCGAGACGGTGCTCATCCCCACGCCGGAGCTGATCCGGCGGTTCGCCCCCTCCCTCTTCCCCGACGGGAAGGCGGAGGAGACGGCGATTCTGCGCGTGACGCGAAACGCCGAGATCCAGGCGGGAGACCTCATCGACGACGCGGACGCCGATTTTCGCGCGGTGATGGAGCGCCTGCTCCGCAGACGGAGACGGCTCGAGCCCGTGCGCGCGCAGCTGAGCGGCGACGCCTCCGACCGCATGGTCGAGGTGGTGCGCTCGGCGCTGGATCTGCCGAAGAAGCGCATTTTCCGGTGCCGCGTTCCGGCGGACCTCTCCTTCGTGCAGAGGCTCGGCACGGACGTGATCCCCGCATCTCTGCGGCGAAAGCTGCCCGAGAGCGCAAAGCCGGTCGCGCTGCGCAAGGGGGATTATTTCGAATATTTACAGGAGCACGAGCTGCTGATCGCCCTGCCCTATCAGCGGATCGACCCGCTGGTGGATCTGCTGTATGAGGCGGCGGACGCGCCGGATGTGACGAGCATCCGCATCACGCTCTATCGTCTCGCCGGCAGCAGCCGCATCGCGGCGGCGCTGGCTTACGCGGCCTCGCAGGGCAAGCGCGTGATGTGCCTGCTCGAGCTCCGCGCGCGGTTTGACGAGCAGAACAACATTGACTATTCCCGCATGCTGGAGGACTCCGGCTGCGAGATCCGCTACGGGCTCCGGAACTACAAGGTGCACGCGAAGCTCTGCGTCATCGAGCGCGAGACGGCGCAGGGCAAGCGATACATCACGCAGATCGGCACCGGCAACTACAACGAGGCGACCGCCGAGCAGTACACCGACCTGATGCTCCTGACCGGAGACCCGGCGGTGGGCAGCGACGCCGCGGCTGCGCTGGATGCTTTGGAGCGCGGCGAGCTGCCGGGAAAGAGCGAGCGCCTGATCTTCAGTCCGCTCGGCTTCAAGCCGTGGCTGATCGGGCAGATCCGCGCGCAGGCGGCGCTCGGCAAGACGGGGCTGATCCGCATCCAGTGCAACAGCATGAACGACAAGGAGATCATGCAGGAGCTGGTTGACGCCTCCAAAGCCGGATGCGACGTGCTGCTGCTCGTGCGCGGGATCTGCTGCCTGCGCCCCGGCGTGCCGGGCGAGACGGAGTGCATCCGCGTGCGCAGCATCATCGGGCGGTATCTGGAGCACGAGCGCATCTATGCCTTCGGGCGCGGCGGCGAGACGCGCGTCTGGTTCGGCTCGGGCGATCTGCTGGAGCGCAACACGATGCGCCGCGTGGAGGCCTTCGCGGAGGCGCGGACGCCGAAGGTCAAGGAGGAGCTGCTCGCGCTGATCGAGTTTCTGCAGCGGGACGACCGGAAGGTCTGGACCATGCAGCCGGACGGGACGTATGCCCGCCCGGAGACACCGGGACACTTCATCAGTCAGGCGGCGCTGCGCGATTATTTCGCCGGGCGGACGGTGGCAAAGCCGGTGGCCGCTGCCGAGGCGGAGGCTCCCGCGCGGGCGAGGCATGAATCGCCCCTGCAGCTCGCCGTGGTGGAGCCACAGGAGCAGAAAAAGAGCCTGTGGCAGCGGTTTCTGGACTGGCTGAAAAGCAACTGAAACAAAGAGAAATGCTCTCGCAAAACGCACGCGTTTTGCGAGAGCATTTTTATACGTCCTCCGGCCGGATGACCACGGCGTGCGGCGCCGGGGTGAAGACGCGGCAGATGGCCGCGTAACGCTCCGGAGTATAATCGAAATGGATCATGCCGCGTATCCGCTCAGCATACCCTTCCACGGGGT
>CAMJHX010000083.1 GCA_946405655.1 uncultured Clostridia bacterium | reverse complement strand
GTGCAGTGCATCTTCCTGAGCATCACGCGCTGCTTCGTCGTGTACGACGTGAACCTCTCCCTCACCAAGGGCGAGCCGTTCGGTTCCTCCGTGCTCGCGGCCATGCACGTGTACAATCAGGCCTTTACCTATAAGAACTACGGTCTCGGTCAGGCCGAGGCCCTCATCCTCTTCCTGGTGTGCGCCATCGTCGGCGTGACGCAGGTTATGATCGGTAAGAAAGGGGAGGTGGAAGCATAATGACCGAGAACGAAAGAGCCGCACGGAACAAGAAAATTTCCCATGCGATCATGTGGATCGTGCTTCTGATCCTCTTTATCTGCTTTATCGCACCGTTCATCCTCGTGATCATCAACGTCTTCAAGACGAAGGCGGACATCACCTCCAACCCCCTCGCGCTGATCGGCGCGCACGGCTTCACCTTCAAAAACTTCCCCGAAGCCATGCAGAAGATGAACTTCTGGCGCGTGTTTGGGAACTCCCTCATCATCACCGTCTGCGCGACGATCCTGACGATCATCGTCTCCTCCATGCAGGCCTACGTCATTGTGCGCAACGGCCGCTGGAAGCTCTGCACGCTGATCTTCTCGCTGATGATCGCCTCGATGGTCATCCCCTTCCAGGTCCTGATGGTTCCCCTGGTTTCCGTCTACGGCGGCACGCTGGGCGTTCTGAACCACCGCATCACCCTGATCCTGATGCACGTCGGTTTCTCGGTGTCGATGGCGATGTTCATGTTCCACGGCGCGATCAAAACCAACATACCGTTAGAATTGGAAGAGGCCGCCACGATCGACGGCTGCAGCAAATGGCAGACGTACTGGAAGGTCGTCTTCCCCCTGCTCAAGCCCACGATCGCCACGGTCGCCATCATCAACGCGATGGCCTACTGGAACGACTACCTCCTGCCCAGCCTCGTGCTGACCAAGAAGGAGCTCTACACCATCCCCATCGCGACCCAGGCCTTCTACGGCACCTACTCCACCGACATCGGTCTCGTCATGGCGGCGCTGCTGCTGGCGATGCTGCCGATCCTCATCCTGTATGTGTTCCTGCAGCGTTACATCGTGCAGGGCGTCACTGCAGGCGCGGTCAAGGGATAAAACCCCTCCGCAAATTGATTTCATCAGACATGCCACGCTGCCCCACCTGGGGCAGTGTGGCATGGAAAACGCGAAACCCGAAAGGAGATCCCCGGCGTGAAAAAGATCTTCGATATGGACAACCCCTTCATGCAGGCGCTGTCCGTTGCCGCCGATTTGATCGCACTGAACATTCTGGCGCTCCTCTGCTGTCTGCCGGTCATCACGGCGGGCGCGGGTCTCACCGCCATGAACGACCTGACGATCCACATGGCGCGTCAGGAGGAAGCCTATATCGTCAAGCCCTTTTTCCGCTCCTTCCGCGATAACTGGAAGCAGAGCACGCTGCTTTGGCTCATCTTTCTTGCCGCGGCAGCGATCCTTTACTTTGACTATCACGCGGCGGCGGTCTACGCCCCGCTTCTGAGATATCCGATCGCGGCGATCGGCATCCTGCTGCTCGCCCTCGCGGTCTACGTCTTCGCGCTGCAGGCGCGATATGAAAACACCATCGGCGGCACGCTGAAAAACGCCGTGTCGCTCGCCATCGCCTATTTCCCGCGCACGCTCGGCATCGTGGTCTTCACGCTCGCCTTCTGGCTGCTCGCGATGCATTTTTACCGCTTCGGCATTCCGGTGCTGCTGCTGTTCGGCCTGTCGCTGCCGTGCTATGTGGGCGCGCTGCTGCTGCGCGGCGTGTTTGAAAAGCTGGAGAACGAAACCTGAGAGAAAGAAGAACATGAGAGAGAAGATGGAACAGCGCCTCAAGGAGCGCTATGACGAGCTGAAATGGCTCTACTGCGAGCTTTATCAAAACGATGAGGCCGCGTTCGATTATTTCTGCGATATGCTCCGCCGGAGCTATGACGCGCGCCGCGAGTCCCTGCGCGCGCTCGACGAAAAGCGGCAGGCCGACCCCGACTGGTACCGCTCCAACAAGCTCCTCGGCATGATGCTCTATGTGGACAACTTTGCCGGCGACCTCAACGGGGTCATGAAAAAGCTCGATTACATTCAGGACTGCGGCGTGAACTACCTGCATCTGATGCCGCTCTTAAAGACCGTGCCGGAGCGGAGCGACGGCGGCTACGCCGTGGCGGACTTCCGCGAGGTGCAGCCGGAGCTCGGCAAAATGGAGGAGCTGGACGCGCTCACCGAGCTCTGCCACGAGAAGGACATGTGCGTCTGCCTCGATTTCGTGATGAACCACACGAGCGAGGATCACCCCTGGGCGCGCGCCGCGAGAGCGGGCGACCCGGTGGCGAGAAGCCGCTATTTCTTCTTCGACAACTGGGACGTCCCGTTCGAGTATGAGCGCACGGTGCCGCAGGTCTTCCCCGCGACGGCGCCGGGCAACTTCACCTGGCTCGACGACTGCCGCCAGATCGTGATGACCTTCTTCTATCCCTATCAGTGGGATCTCAACTACCGCAACCCCATCGTGTTCAACGACATGGCGGAAAACCTGCTCTTCCTCGCCAATCAGGGCGTGGATGTGATTCGTCTGGACGCGGTTCCGTATATCTGGAAGGAGCTCGGCACCGACTGCCGCAACCGCCCGCAGGTGCACACGCTGGTGCGCATGCTGCACCTCGCCTGCGAGATCGTCTGCCCCGGCGTGCTGCTGCTGGGCGAGGTGATCATGGAGCCGGAAAAGCTCGCGCCCTACTTCGGGCCGACGGAAAAGCCCGAGTGCCACATGCTCTACAATGCCACGACGATGTGCACCACCTGGCACACTGTGGCGACGCGCGATGTGCGTCTGCTCCGCCGCCAGATGGAGGCGCTGAGCGGTCTGCCCCGCGTTTACACCTTCCTCAACTATCTCCGCTGCCATGACGATATCGGCTGGGGTCTCGACTATGCGTGGCTCTGGGCGAATCTCGGGCAGGGCGAGGCGCCGCACAAGCGCTATCTGAACCACTGGTTCACGGGCGTGCAGCCCGGCAGCTGGTCGCGCGGCGAGCTTTACAACAACGACGAGCGTCTTTCCGACGCCAGACTCTGCGGCACGACCGCCTCCCTCTGCGGACTGGAGAGCGCCGTGACGCCCAATGAGGTGCAGCGCGCACTCGACTGCGATCTGATGCTCCACGCATGGATGCTCACGCAGAGCGGGCTGCCGGTGCTCTACAGCGGCGATGAGATCGCCCAGCTGAACGACTACACCTACCACAGCGAGCCGCGAAAATGGGCGGACAGCCGCTATCTCCACCGCGGGCGCTTCCCGTGGGACCGCGCGGCGCAGAAGGACGACCCGAACACGATCCCCGGCAGGCTTTTTACACCGCTTCGCAGGCTCATTTCGCTGCGCGCGGAGAACGACGTCTTCTGCGCCGACGCCGAGGTGACCGCATTCGACACCGGGTCCCAGCAGGTGCTGGGCGTCCGGCGAAGCTATAACGGCAAAACGCTGACCGCGCTCTTCAACTTCTGCGAGGAGGGGCGCTGGATCTGGAATCCCGCCCGCGGCGGCAGGGAGCTCGTGACCGGCGCGGTCTGGGCGGACGAATGGATTGAGCTGCGCGGCTACGGCTTTGTTTGGCTCGAAGGAGAAGAAAACGCATGACCAATGATCTGCTGCGCCGCGCGCGCGAGCATGAAAAAGCACACCTGGCGGCCGTCTCCCCCGCCGCGCTCCCGCACTGGCACG
Organism: uncultured Clostridia bacterium; assembly: GCA_946405655.1. GTDB lineage: Bacteria > Bacillota > Clostridia > Oscillospirales > Oscillospiraceae > CAG-103. The sequence goes on along the minus strand of CAMJHX010000083.1, from coordinate 2,342 downwards.
TGACCGGCGGCGTCGGCTGGATCAACGATCCGAACGGCTTCAGCCTCTACAAGGGTGAATATCACCTCTTTTTTCAATACAACCCCTATGACACCGTGTGGGACACGATGCACTGGGGCCATATCAAGTCCCGCGATTTCATCCGCTGGGAACGCCTGCCCGCGGCGCTCGCGCCGGACGCGGCATACGACGAATCCGGCTGCTTTTCCGGCAGCGGCATCGAGCTGGACGACGGACGGCATCTGCTGGTCTACACCGGCGTGCACAAGGAGCCCGCGCCCGACGGCTCAGAGCTGGAGTTCCAGACGCAGTGCGTCGCGATCGGCGACGGCGTGGATTATGAGAAATACGCCGGCAACCCCGTGATCACCGGCGCGGATCTGCCCGAGGGCGGCAGCGCGCGGGATTTCCGCGACCCGAAGATCTGGCGCGAGGACGGGAAGTTTTATCTCGTGGCGGGCGACCGCTGCCCGGACGGGAGCGGCGCGATTCTGCTCTACGAGAGCGAGGACGCATTGCACTGGCACTACGCCGGAACGCTCGCCGAATCCTCCAACCGCTACGGACGCATGTGGGAGTGCCCGGACTTCTTCGCGCTCGACGGGACGCACGTGCTCCTCACGAGCCCGCAGGAGATGCGCTCCGAGGGGCTGGAATTCATCGACGGCAACACGACGCTCTGCCTCATCGGGCAGTATGACAAGGCCCGTCGCCGTCTGCTGCGGCAGCACGAGCAGACGATCGACTACGGTCTCGATTTCTACGCCCCGCAGACCACGCTGACCGCCGACGGACGGCGCGTGATGATCGCGTGGATGCAGTACTGGAACAGCGTGGACTACCGTCCGCCCGAGAAGCTGCCCTTCTTCGGCCAGATGACGACGCCGCGCGAGCTGCACGTGCGCGACGGGCGGCTGATCCAGAACCCCGTGCGCGAGCTGGAAGCCTATCGCGGCAAGGCGGTGCGCTATGAAGATTTCGCCCTCGACGGCGAGGCGGTATTGGATGGCGTTTCAGGCCGGTGCCTCGACCTCACGGTGACGATCCGCCCCGACGCGGAGCGCGGGCTCTGCCGGGACTTCACGATCTCCCTCGCGAAGGGCGGCGGCTATGAGACCACGATCCGCTACACCCCCGGCGCGCACACCCTCTGCGTCGACCGGAGCCGGAGCGGGCTCGCCGAGCAGATCCTGAACCGCAGGGAATTTGCCGTGCGCGACCGCGGCGGCGTACTGAAGCTGCGCATCCTGCTCGACCGCTACAGCTTAGAGATTTTTGTCAACGACGGCGAGGAGGCCGCGACCTTCGTGCTCTACGCACCGCAGGACGCCGACGGCATCTCGTTTCAGTCCGACGGGGCGCTGCGCCTCGATCTGGAACAATATACTTTGGAGTTTGATAACCATGGGAACGCAATTTGACGTTGTCGCACTCGGCGAGCTGCTGATCGACTTTACGGAAAACGGAAAGAGCGCGCAGGGAAATCCCCTCTTCGAGGCGAACCCCGGCGGCGCGCCGTGCAACGTGCTCTCGATGCTGAAAAAGCTCGACCACCCCTGCGCCTTCATCGGCAAGCTGGGCGACGATATGTTCGGCAAAATGCTGCGCGGCACCGCCGAGGACGTCGGCATCGATACGCGCGCGCTGATCTTAGACCCCGCCGCGCACACGACGCTCGCCTTCGTCCACACGGCGGAAAACGGCGACCGCGACTTCTCCTTCTACCGCGACCCCGGCGCGGACATGCTGCTGCGCGAGGATGAGATTCCGGAAGACCTCATTCGCAATGCGAAGATCTTCCACTTCGGCACGCTCAGCATGACGCACGAGGGCGTCCGCGCGGCGACGAAGAAGGCCGTCGCCATCGCGAAGGACGCGGGCGCGCTCATCTCCTTCGACCCGAACCTCCGTCCCCCGCTGTGGGCGAGTCTGGAGGACGCAAAGGAGCAGATCGCGTGGGGTCTCGGCCAGTGCGATATCCTCAAGATCGCGGACAACGAGCTCGAATTCATGACGGGCGAGACCGATTTTGAAGCCGGCGCTGCGATCCTGCGGCGGGAGTACCCGAACATCAAGGTGCTGAACGTCACCGCGGGCGCGGACGGGAGCTACAGCTTCCACGAGGGCAAGACCGTTTTCGTCGATTCCTTCCGTCTCGGCGGCACGATCGAGACCACCGGCGCGGGCGACACGTTCTGCGCCTGCGTGCTGCACTATGTGCTTGAGCACGGCGCGGAGGGTCTGAGTGAAGACCAGCTGCGCGATATGCTGCGCTATGCCAACGCCGCGGCATACCTCGTCACGACCAAGAAGGGCGCGATCCGCTCCATGCCGGAGCCGGA
>CAMJHX010000082.1 GCA_946405655.1 uncultured Clostridia bacterium | reverse complement strand
GCGCTCACCTCCTCTGCGCTGGCGGATTGAATCTCGCAAATCTTCTGGTAGACCCCGCCCGCCTTCGAGAGCGTCTCATGGTCGCCCTGCTCCACGATGCGCCCGCGGTCGAGCACGAGAATCTGGTCGGCCTTGGAGAGCGTTGTGATGCGGTGGGAGATGAGCAGGATCGTCGCCGAGCCGAAGCGCTGCTCCAGCGCGGCGCGGATCTTTGCGTCCGTCTCAGTGTCCACGGCGGAGAGCGAATCGTCGAAAATGAGGATCGGCGTGTGCTGCGTCAGTGCCCGCGCGATGGCGGCGCGCTGCTTCTGTCCGCCCGAGAGCGTCACGCCGCGCTCACCCACGAAGGTGTCGTAGCCCTTGGCAAAGCGCTCCACCGTCTCGTCGAGACAGGCGGCGCGGCTCGCCTCGCGCACGGTCTCCATCGGCATCGTCTCGTCCGTGATCGCAATGTTCTCCCGAATCGTCCGGCTGAAGAGATACGGCTCCTGCAGCACCATGCCGATGTTCCGGCGCAGGTGCGCCGTGTCAATGTCCTTCAGATCCACGCCGCCGATCGTGATGCGTCCGTGATCCTCCGCGAGCGGATAGAGCTTGTCGAGCAGGAGCATGAGCGTGCTCTTGCCGCTGCCCGTGCCGCCGAGGATGCCGAGCGTCGTGCCGGCGGGCACCGTGAAGCTCACGTCCTGCAGCACCTCGCGCCCCTCCTCTGTATAGGAGAAGGAAACGTGCTCGAAGCGGATCTCCTGATCGAGTTCCGGCTTGAGAGCCTTTCCGGTCTCGCGTTCCTCCTCGGCCTCCATGATGTAGTCGATGCGGTCCATGCTCACGCCCGCCTTGCTCATCTCGGCGATCATGCGCCCGAGCATGCGCACCGGCCACGTCATGATCGCGCCGTAGGAGAGAAAGGCGATGTATTCACCCGCGGTCATCTCGCCCCGGATGCACAGCACCGAGCCGAAGACCACGATCAGCAGGATCTGCACGCCGGAGAGCACGTCGCTCAGACTCCAGAACTGCGCGAGCGGCTTTGCCAGCTCCATCCAGAGCCCGGTGTAATATTCGTTCTGCGTCTCAAAGCGCTCGCGCTCGAGCGCCTCCTGCCCGAACGAGCGCACCACGCGCACGCCCGTCAGATTCTCCTGCGCCATGGCGGAGAGCTTGCCCTCATTCTCGTCGCAGTTGAGGAACGCCTTGCCGATCTTCCCGTGGAAGTGTACCGACCGCAGGATGATGTACGGCACCGGCAGCATCGCGATGATCGTGAGCTTCCAGTTCATGCCGAGCATGAAGGAGAGACTGAGCGCCAGCAGTACCACGATGCGGAAGATGCTCGTCATCTGCTCGGAGACAAAGCTCTTGAGCGTCTCAATGTCGCTCGTGCAGCGCTGGATAATGTCGCCCGTCCGATGCTGGCTGTGCCACGCGTAGGGGAGACGCTCAATGTGGCCGAAGAGCTGATCGCGCATCGTCTTCGTGAGCGTCTCGGCCCCTCGCGTGTTCGTCACGCGGAAGAGATACTGCGCCGCGGCCTTCACCGCCGCGACGATGAGGATCGCAACAGCCATAATCCAAATGTGCTCGCCGAGATACCGGAAGCCGCCCGCGCGGTCGACGAGGCGCATCGCAAAGCCGGGGAGGTTCGCCGCCTTCCCGCCGAGCGCGTTGTCCACCGCCGCGCGCACGATCTGCGGCGTCACCATGTCGCACAGCGCCGCAACCGCGGCGGAGACCATGCTGATCAGGAACCAGCCCTTGCTCCCGCGCAAAAACCGCCAGAGCAGCGCCCGTTCCCGCCGCTTTTCCATTGTCGTTTTCTTTGTCTGTTCCATAACATTCCTATTATACCGAAAAGCCCGGAAAGGCGCAAGTGTTGTTAAAGATAACATAATAAAATTATGGTAAATCACTAGCAGAGGATGATTCTTGCAATGCGGCATAAGGTGAGATAGAATGATTGCAAACCCGTCGAAAGGGAGCGAACACATCTTGCTGATTTATCTGCAAATGCTCGAATCGGATGCGGACAGGCAGCGGTTTGAGCAGTTATATCACCGTTACCGCAGGCTCATGTTCTATGTGGCAAGGCAGATCCTGCCCAGTGACGAGGATGCCGAGGACGCGGTGCACGAGGCGTTTGTGGCGATCATCCGGCATTTTGAGAGTGTCTCAGACGTCTCCGATTCCAAAACGCGCGCCTTTGTCGTGCTGATCGCGGAGCGCAAGGCGATCGATCTGCTCCGCCGGAACGCACGCCGGGAGACGCTGCCGCTTGAGGAGGATTGCGTCGGCATCACGATCCCGCCGCCGGGCGACGGGGGACTCGCAGACGCGATGACAAAGCTGAAGCCGCGATGGCGCGAGCTGCTGCTCCTGCGCTATTACATCGGCTATTCCACGCGCGAGGCAGCGCAGCTTCTGGGCATGACGCCGACCGCCGCGCACAAGGAGCTGACGCGCGCGAAGACTGCCTTACGCGCGATTTTGGAAGAGGAGGGAGCCGAATGAAAAATCGTTCTGTTTCCGATCGGGAGCTCCGCCGCGCAGCCGAGCAGGTCGGTCAATCGCTGCTTTCTCAGCTTCCGCCGCCTTCTGCCTGCGATCACAATTTTTCCGAGCAGTTTGAAGAAAAAATGGCGCCGCTCTTTCATGCAGAAAAAAAGATGGAATCCTGTCCCAATTCGTCCCGCTCCGACGTTTCTATGGATAGAACGAGGAAAGGGAGGCCATTCCATATGAAACATCGCAGAATTCTGATTCTGGCCGCAGTCCTTGCCGCCCTGCTCGCCGGGCTTGCGATTGCGGCGGCAAACGGCGTGTTTCCGTTCCGGCAGCTTGGGAAAACCATGCGCGAAACGGCAGACGCTTCGGATGAGACCAGAGTGATTGCGCAGTACGGCGAGAGCGTGTTCACCGAGAAGGACGTGAATCTGCGTCTGGAAATGAACCGCGTGACCGGCGGAGACATGGCCGAGAAGGACACAGAGAAGGAAGCCGTTGAGCAGCTTGCCGTCGGCAGGATGATGCTCGAGGAGGCAGAAAAGCGCGGTCTGACCGCGACGAAAGAGGAGATCGCGCAATTTCTCGCCGGGCAGAAGCGTGCCTATGAGGAATCTGCCGAGGTCAAAGCGAGTCTGGATGAATACTGCGCCGGTGCAGGCATGACCATCGAGGAATACTGGGCGCTGCTCGAGCAGTACGCGCCGGAGACGGTCACGCGGCAAAAGCTGAAGGGCGAGATCCTAGAGTCGTACCGAGCAGAGCACCCGGACGCCTCAGAGGAGGACGTCTCCGCAGCGTGGAATGCCTATGAGCAGGCGCTCTTAGACCAGCACCGCAGCGAAATTGTCTGGACAGGGAAATAAGAGTACGCCGCCGGAGGAGCATCGTTCCTCCGGCGGCGGTTTTGCTATCTCGGCGGCTCGCGCGCAATCATCCCCGAAGCGCGCCAATCTTCGGCGAATTCGCACCGCACCCTGTAGGGCGCGATGCCCACATCGCGCCGCGCAGAACCAGCCAAATTCATTGCCAAACCCCGGCGCAATCGCAGAATCCTAAATCGCCCGCTGAGGATACAGCGCACAAAAAGAGAACCGTAGGGCGGTGGCTTGCCGCCGCCGAAATTGCCGAAATGGTGTGATGGCGGCCCCAAGGGACCGCCCTACGGCAAAGAATCCATCATTGCCAATTCGCCGGAATCCGGCTTAAACTTCACCCCGTCCCGCGCGGGTGGAAGATATCTGCCACTACAGCAGCCCCGGCCTCGCAGAGTTCACGCGGAGCGTGAATCCAATCAAATCTGTTTTTTCAGCGACATGCGCGGTGGAAAAACTCCTTCGGGCGAGCGTGACGCTCGCCCCTCGCTTCGACCAAGCGGGGACTGATCCCCGCGCGATAAAAGCGAGTAATTTCAAAAAGAGAGCACGGCCAATAGCCGTGCTCTCTTTTTGAAAAAAGCCCCCATCCAAACGGATGGGGGCTTGCGGCATTACCTGAATGTCATCACTGGATGATGCGCTTGGCGCCCTGATAGTGCTGGACGTAGTAGCTCGAATTCAGATCGCTGATGATGACGCCGACGGTGCTGGAGGAGGCGTGGATGAACTGGCCGCTGCCGATGTAGATGCCGACGTGGCCGATGGTCTCGCTGGAGTTGGAGAAGAAGACCAGGTCGCCGGGCTGCAGGCTGTCCTTGCTCACGCTCGTGCCGTTGTTGTAGAAGATGTCGCTGGCGGTGCGCTTGAGGCTGTAGCCGCAGAGCTTGTAGACATAGCCGACGAAGCCGGAGCAGTCAAAGCCCGCGGGGCTCATGCCGCCGTAGACGTAGGGGTAGCCGAGATACTGCTTGGCAGTGTCCACGATCTTCTGGCCGCCCGTGCTGGTGCTGGGCGTGGTGCTCGTGGAGTTCGGGTTCGCGTTGGTCGTGGTGGGCTTCGTGGTCGTGACATAAGCGCTGCTCATGTAGCCCTTCAGACCATTGATCGTCACGGCCGTCCAGTCGCCGGAGGTGCCGGTGATGGTCAGCGGCGTGCCGTTGTTGTAGTTGCCGAGGATGGAGTATCCGGTGCCCGGGCCGGAACGCAGACGCACGCCGTTGCCCTTGACGTAGCCCTCCTGAGACTGGCTCGGGGTGGTGCTGCCGGGGTTCGAGGTGGTCATGTAGTCCTTGCAGACGTAACCGTTCTGGCCGTTGTAGGTCACGGCGTACCAGTTTCCGCTGGAGCCGGTGATCGTCATCGCGGTGCCGGTGTTGTACACACCGAGGATCGTGCTCGAGGTGTTGGGGCCGGAGCGCATACGCACGGAGGTGCCGTTGATGTAACCGGTCTGGCTGGTGGACTGACCGCCGGAGGAGGAGCCGCCCTGCGCGACGTAGTCGGAGCGGATGTAGCCGTTCACGCCGCCGATGGTGACCTTCGTCCAGCCGCTTTCCGTGCCGTTGATGGTGAGCGCGGTGCCGTTGTTGTAGGTGCCGAGAATGGCGTAGCCCGTGCCGGGGCCGGAGCGCATGCGCACATAATCGCCCTTCACGGTGCCGGCAGTGCCGCCGGTGGACTGACCGCCGTTGCCGCCCGGAGCGGGGGCAGCGGAGCCGCCGACCTTCACATAGTCGGAGCTGACGTAGCCGGTCTGACCGTTCGCCTGGACCTGATACCAGTTGCCGTTCACACCGATGATCGTCACCGTCGTGCCGTTGGAGAGGGAACCGATGACGCCCGCATTGAGGCTTGCGCCGCTGCGGAAGTTCACGCTGCTCGCGGTAATCGTGCCGGTGCCGAAGGAGCCGGAGGCCGTAGTCGAGATCTTGAGATAGTCTCCGGACATGTAACCGGTGGTGCCGTTATAGATGATCTTATACCAGCCGTTGCCCGCGCTCTCCTGAACGATCACGGTCGTTCCGGCGGGGAGCGTGGCGATGATGCTGCTGCCGGTATTCGGTCCAGTACGGAAGTTGACTGCCGTAGTGGTGGTGCCGCCGCCCATGCTGACCGCGCCCACACAGGTCATCAGCATGACGGCAATGAGGATTGCTGTCAATCCGGTCGTAAACCAATTTTTCTTCATCGCAATTTCCTTCCTTTCGCCGCTGTCCTCTCCCTTTGGAAAGCCGCGCGCAGCTCAGAGCGGCGCTGCTCTGCGCGGAGGATGCGCTCTCATCGGGAGGCCTGTGCGAAGGATCACACAGACGCTTATTTCTCTGCGAGCGCGCGCTCCAGCCAAACCGTCGCCACGTCCATGGCGGGGTAGAGACCGTCCTTCTCCGTCTTGCGAATCACGCGGTCGCGGCTCTTGAGATCGGGATCGGTCAGCTGCAGCTGCACGGAAACTCGCGTCGCCACATCCAGATCCTTGACCTTTTTTGTGTCGAGGATTTGAAGCATGACGATATACTTGTCAGCCATGCTGCCAAAGTAGATCAGATTGTCCTTCCTTCTCAGCGGGTGGCCCTTGTACACCAGCTCTTTGGATTTTGCCAAAACGAATACACCTCTTTACTGGTTGCTGACTTCGGCGGCAAACGACGCACCGATCGTTTCGTTTAAAAATTTGAAACAGATATCAGCATGACTGTTACGAAATTGTAACACATAAACGCCATGCTGTCAACAGCGATCCCCAATATCTGGGG
>CAMJHX010000081.1 GCA_946405655.1 uncultured Clostridia bacterium | reverse complement strand
GACGCGCTCGTGACGCTGGACGTCTCGGACTGCCCCGATCTCGCGCCGATTTTGATGGCGGCGGGCGCTGCGATGCGCGGCGTGGTGCTCACGGGCACGCGCCGGCTCTCGATCAAGGAGAGCGACCGCGGCGCGGCCATGGCGGAGGAGCTGGGAAAGCTCGGCTGCCAGTGTAAACTGGAAGAAAACCGCATCACGGTCTTCCCCGGCATTCGGACTCCGATTCTGCCGTGGGACGGCCACAACGACCACCGGATCGTGATGGCGGGCGCAGTGCTGCTCACGCGCGTGGGCGGCACGATCACCGGCGCGGAAGCGGTGAGAAAAAGCTTCCCGGACTTTTTTGACCGCCTGCGCGGTCTTGGAATTGAGGTAAACGAACATGCAGCTGGTATCTAAGACAAACATTCTCATCGTCGGACTCGGACTCATGGGCGGCAGCTATGCCAAGGCGCTCTCGCGCGTGGGCTTTCATGTGAACGCCATCGCGCACAAGCAGTCGGACATCGACTATGCGCTCGAGCACGGCTTCATCGAGCGGGGCGCGGACTGGGCGGACCCGAAGCTCATTGAGAGCGCGGAGCTCGTGATTTTTGCGCTCTATCCCCATGTGTTCAAGGAATGGATCGAGGAGAATCAGAAACACTTCCGCCCCGGCACGCTGATCACCGACGTAACGGGCGTGAAGCGCTGCGTGGTCTATGACATTCAGAACATTCTGCGCGACGATGTGGAGTTCATCGCGGCGCACCCGATGGCGGGACGCGAGACCTCCGGCATCCAGAGCGCGGACGACAGCATCTTCCGCGACGCGAACTACATCGTCGTCCCCACGGAGAAGAACACGCCTGAGGCAATCGAGAGCTGCAAGTCCCTCGGCCGCGTGATGGGCTTTTCGCGCATCACGGAGCTCACGCCCGAGAAGCACGACGAGATGATCGCCTTCGTCTCGCAGCTGACGCACTGCATCGCGATCTCGCTCATGACCTGCAACGACGCTGACCACATCGGCACCTACACCGGCGACTCCTTCCGGGATCTGACGCGCATTGCGAACATCAACGAGAACATGTGGACGGAGCTCTTTGTGGACAACATGGACGCGCTCATCCACCAGATGGATCTGTTCTCCGCCGAGTTCGGCCGTCTTCGCTGGATGCTCGCGAGCCGCGATATCGAGGGAATGAAGGAAACCATGCGCAAATCCACAGCGCGCCGCATCGCGCTGGACCAGGGGAGATAACAATGGACGAAAAACGGCACATTTCCTACGACAACCCATACGAGAGCACAATGAACATGCGGTTTATCCGCAAGCTCCCCATCCCCCGCGATGTGAAGCAGGAGTTCCCCGTGCCCGATCAGCTGCGCGAGGTGCGCCTGCAGAACATCCGCGCCATCCGCGCGGTGCTCTCCGGCGAGAGCGACAAGATGCTCCTCATCATCGGCCCCTGCTCTGCCGACCGCGAGGACTCGGTGCTCGAATATCTGACGCGGCTGCGCAAGGTGGCAGATCAGGTCGCCGACAAGCTCGTGATCGTTCCGCGCATTTACACCAACAAGCCCCGCACGACCGGCGACGGCTATAAGGGCATGCTCCACCAGCCCGACCCGACCGGGCGGCCGGACGTGTTCAAGGGCATTCTCACGATCCGCGAGCTGCACATGAAGGCGCTGACCGAGACGGGCTTCTCCTGCGCGGACGAGATGCTGTATCCCGAGAACCACCGGTACATGGACGATCTGCTCGGCTACGTCGCCGTGGGCGCGCGCAGCGTGGAAAATCAGGGCCACCGCCTGACAGCGAGCGGACTGGACGTCCCTGTCGGCATGAAAAACCCGACCTCCGGCGACTACAGTGTCATGCTCAACGCCATCACCGCTGCGCAGCACAGCCACACCTTCGTCTACCGCAGTTGGGAGGTTGAGAGCCAGGGCAATCCTTACGCCCATGCGATCCTGCGCGGCTATGTGAACAAGCATGGACAAAGCCTGCCGAACTATCACTATGAGGACATCATTCGGCTGATCGAGATGTACGAGAAGAAGGACGTCGCCAACCGCGCGATTCTGATTGACACGAACCACAACAACTCCAACAAGCAGTATCTCGAGCAGCCCCGCATCGCGATGGACGTCGTCTACCAGCGGAAGATCAACGCAGATCTCCGCCGCTACGTCAAGGGCTTCATCACCGAGAGCTATCTCGAGGACGGCTGCCAGAAGCCGGAGGACGCGCATGTCTACGGCAAGAGCATCACTGACCCCTGCCTCGGCTGGGAGAAGACGGAAAAGATGATCTTCACGCTCGCGGAACAGATATAAGATGAAAACAGCGTCAGGACGATGCCTGACGCTGTTGGTTTATTCCAAATAATGTAGGGCGGCCACCTGTGGGCCGCCGGGTTTCGTTACAGGGTACGGCGGGGCACAGGTCCCCGCCCTAGAGTTCCATTTAAGAGTGCGAATGCGCTCCCGAATGCGCTCTCGCCTCGGCCAGCGCGTCTGTGAGCTTGGCAAGGCCCATCAGGACGGCGATGCCGACGAGGATCTCGACCGGATAGACGATCAGATCGCTCTGCGGGATGAGCATGGCGAGCACCGTGAGCGCGGCGGCGGGCGGGAGATACATGTCAAACTCCCGCAGAAGCCACAGGAGGATCACTGCCGCGGCAATCGCCGAGACCGTGAGCGGCAGGCCGAGGGCGACTGAGAGCGCGAGACGGCTGACAGCGCCGGCGGCGGCGCAGAACGCAATCAGGGCGATGGCCTTCCACGGCTTGCGCTTGGCGGGGCTCTCCGCGTTCATGAACTCCGTGAACGCCACGAGCATCGGCGGCGCGACCATATATCTGGCGCGGAGCGTGACGGCGAGGGCAATGCAGACGCAGCCAAGCAAGCAGCGCAGCATCACGCGCGCCCACGCCCTGCCCTCCGGCGGATGCACCGGGCAATACGCCTCCGGCGCGCGCAGACCGAATCGCTCAAGCGCGTAATTTACAAGCAGGATCAGCGCTGTGAGCGAGACGGCGGCGATCAGATAGACCATACTCTCCGTTCCGAGCATGACGGGCAGCACGGCAGCGGAGATCAGCGGCGCAAAGGACGTGCCGCCGAAAACAAGCAGCACCTGCGCGAGCAGAAACGCCATACACATCTTCTCCCACAGCGGCAGGGGCAGCAGCACCGAGACGGCGAGACCCACGACGGCGCTGAGCGAGATGAGCACGAGCACGCGCCAGCGGCTCACTTGCCACGGACGGCGCGGCGCGAGCAGCATGCCGACAGCGATGGCGGCGATCTCCGGGAAGATGATCTCCCGCTCGCCCATGAGCTCCGAGGCACCGATCATGACCGCAATGATGATCACCGTGAGCACGCCCGGCAGACGCCGGTGATTTTCCATAGAAACACTTCCAGACGAAGCAGATTTTGTGTTCTCAACGTTTGCAATGCTAGCAAAAAAACGCTGTACTGTCAAGGGATTTTAAGCTCCAGCTAAGGTTCGACTGCGAAAATAAACGCAAGAAAACCAAATACAGGAAAGGAGCACACACCATGAGCGACGAAGTCAAGGAAGTGCTGGAAGAAGAAGTCCCTGAAGTCATGGAGGAAGTCCTCCCTGAAGAGCTGCCTGAGGGTGAATGCCCGGAGATGCCGATGGACGGTGAGCGTCCGCCGATGGGCGGGCATGGTCACGGCCCCCACGGACACGGTCACGGACACGGTCCGATGGACGGTGAGCGCGGCGGACACAGACCGCCTCCGCCCCCTCCCCCGCGTCCGCCGATGGACGGCGAGCGGCCGCCCATGCCTCCGGAGGGCTGCGGCTGTCACGGAGAGATGCCCGAAATGCCCGAGGAGCCTTCGATCGAGACCGAGGCTGCCGAAACCGAAAGCTGCTGATTCATCCTTTCTTTTGGCGCTCCCGCGTGGTCGAATCCAACGCGCGGGAGCGCTTTCTTTTTGTAAATTCCTGTTGCGCATCGCAAAAAAATGCGGTAATATATAGGTTGAACAAAAATAATAACAGGAAGGTGCTGTCATGAACATCAAATCCTATCGTTTCCCCTCCGCCACGGGCGTCTGCGAGATCGCCACGAACGCCTATACGCCCGAGAACGGCGTGTTCGACACCGTGCTGGTCATCCACCACGGCATGGCCGAGCATCAGGAGCGCTATCTCGGCTTCATCGACTACCTCTGCCGGAACGGGATCGCCGTCTACATGCACGACATGGCGAACCACGGCAAGTCCAACGCCGACTATGACGAGACCGGCTGGTTCGGCGAGAAGGATGGCTGGAAGGGTCTGATTCAGGACTTCAGACGCAACGTGCAGTTCGCCAAGGAGGAGAACCCGGGCAAGAAGCTCGTCGTCATGGGTCACTCCATGGGCTCCTTCATCTGCCGCTGCTACACCTCCATGTATCCCGAGGACGGCTTCGTCGGCGCAATCTACATGGGCACCGGCGGCCCGAACCCGATCGCGGGCATGGGCAAGGCGATGGCGTCCATGATGGGCGGCATCGAGGGCAAGATGCACAAGAGCAAGACGCTCGACAAGCTCACCTTCGGCTCCTACGGCAAGAAGTGCGAGGGCCGCACGAACTTCGACTGGCTGACCCGCGACACCGCCATCGTCGACAAGTACATCGCCGACCCCTACTGCGGCTTCCTGTTCACCATCCAGGGCATGCATGATCTGGTCGACCTGAACGTCGCGGCGAACACCGATGAGTGGTACGCCGGCATTCCCGCTGACGCGAAGATCCTCCTCACGAGCGGCGATATGGACCCCGTGGGCGAATACGGCAAGGGCATCCAGACGATCTACAAGCAGCTGCTCGCCACCGGTCACACGCAGGTGACGCTCAAGCTCTATCCCGACTGCCGCCACGAGATCCTCAACGAGCTCAACAAGGACGAGGTCATGGCAGACATCCTCGGCTGGATCAAGGCCGTGTAAACCAAATCAATCTACAAAACCTCGCTGCAAATTGCAGCGAGGTTTTTCTATGCTAAATAAGCGCATTTTCGCAGAGGGCGGGGTTGTTGGTACCGTCGTATTCGACGGCAAGACGGCCCGCCTTGAGCGCGGCGGACGTGGCTTCCTTCAGCGTCATTCCCCGCAGATACGCCCAGAGGAGCGCCGCCATAACCGCGTCGCCGCCGCCGGTGGTGTTCACCATTCTGGTAGGAAGGCACGGAAGCATGACCCGCTCCTTCCCCGCTCCGGCGAGGATGCCGTCCGCGCCGAGGGAGAGAAACACGCGCTGCACGCCCTGACGGAGCAGAGCGTCCACGATGCGCTCCGGCGCGGTCTCGCCCGTGAGGTGCTGTCCCTCGGTGAGATTCGGCTTGAAAGTATGGAGTCTCCCTAGGATTGGGCGCAGGCGCTCCGCTTTTGTGACAGAGACGGGATCGGCAAAGATCGGCACCGTGACGTGCTCGGCGATCCAGCAGAGCGTCTCGCGCGTGAGGTTCCCGTCCACGACGACGGCGGACGCGGCGTTCAGCATGGCAAGTCTCTGCGTCAGAAATTCCGGCGTGATGCACGCGGAGATGTCCGTATCGCTGAGGGCAAGCTGCATTTCGCCGTGCTCATCCGTGATATAGAGATAGGTCGACGTGCGCATGCCGGGCATGGTCGCGGCGTCCGCGAGATCCATGCCGAGCATCTCGCAGCTCTCGCGCAGGGCGGCGCCGTAGGGATCGTCGCCAAAGACGGTGACAAAGCGCACCGGCACATCGAGCAGGCGCAGATCATGCGCGATGTTGCGCCCGACGCCGCCCGGGGTATACCGGACGGCGCCAGGGTTACTGTCCCGAAGGATCAGCTTCTGATAGGGTCTGCCGCAGACGTCCATATTGACGGCGCCGACGACAGCGACAAAGGGGCGCATCACTTGACGTCCCAGATGTTCTTGGCGTACTCGAGAATGGCGCGGTCGGCGGCGAAGAAGCCGGACATAGCCGTGTTCACGAGGGACATGCGGGCGCGCTCGGCGCTGTTGCGGAGCGTGGCATACATGCGGTTGTGCGTATCGACATAGCTGTCGAAATCGGCGAGGAGCATATAGGGGTCGCCGCCGTAGAGCAGGCTGCCCGCGAGATCGGAATAGCTCTCGCCGTCGGCGTAGCCCTGGTTCATGCGCTCGAG
>CAMJHX010000080.1 GCA_946405655.1 uncultured Clostridia bacterium | reverse complement strand
TATGGCTCCGGCAAGACGGAGATCGCGCTGAATCTGGCGGTGAACGCCGCCGGAAAGGGCATGAACACGCTCGTGATCGACCTCGACAAGGTGAACGATTATTTCCGCATGTCGGACAAGGTGCAGCTCTTGACCGACCGGAGCATCAACGTGGTCTCCCCCACCTTCGCCGGGCAGGGCGTGACGCCGAGCAACATGTCCGCCGCCGTCGCCTCCGCATTTGACGGGGACTGGGACTATGTGGTGTTCGACGTGGGCGGCGACGCCGCGGGCGCGCTCTCGCTCGGGCGATATCACACGGATTTTGCCGCCGTGCCGCCGGAGACGCTGCAGGTATATGACATTGTGAATGTCTTCCGCCCGATGTCGGACGCGCCGGACAAGATCCTCAAGCTCAAGGAGGAGATGGAGGGCTTCGCGCGGCTTCAGGTGACCGGCTTTGTGAACAACGCGAATCTCTTAAACTACGCGAGCGCGGACGATCTGCGCCGTGGCTATGATGTGCTGAAGGAGACGAGCGAGATGAGCGGCATTCCCGTCGTGCACACGACGGGTCGGAAGGAATATCTGCAGCAGTTTCTCGCCGACGGGAGAGATCCGGCCTTCATCGGAGAGCCGATTGCGCTCGAAACCTATATGCACCGAAGCTGGGAGGCATTCACCTCCAAAGGATTTTAACAAAACAATCCCGCATGCCGAAGCATGCGGGATTATTATATTCAGGTGTTTTATTTGTCCGCGAAATGATCCTTCGTGATCTTGATGATCGTGCCGGACAGGAGGAGCAGCGCGACCAGGTTCGGAATCGCCATGAGGCCGTTGAGTGCATCGCCGATGTCCCAGACGATGTCGAGACCGAGCGTGGAGCCGATGATCAGAACGACGCAGAAGATGACCTTATAGATCATCGTGGCGGGACGCGCCGCCTTGCCGAACAGGAACTCGACGCAGCGGGAGCCGTAGAGCGCCCAGCTGAGGATCGTGGAGAGGGCGAAGAGGCTGAGGCCGACCGCGATGACGACCGCCGCGAGCTTGCCGCCGAAGATGCCGGAGAACGCCTGCACGACCATCTCGCTGCCGTGGCTGACGCCCCAGTCGATGCCGTCGATGCCGAACTGACCGGAGAGGCCCATGAGGAGGGCGAGAGACGTGAGCGTGCAGATGACGATGGAGTCCATGAACACCTCGAAGATGCCGTAGACGCCCTGCTTGACAGGATCGGTCTCGGAGGTGGCGGCGTGGGCGATCGGGGCGGAGCCGAGACCGGCCTCGTTGGAGAAGACGCCGCGGGCGATGCCCTTCTGGATCGTGGTCATGATGCCGACGCCGAGCGCGCCGCCGGCGATCGCGCGGGGCGCGAACGCGCCGCGGAAGATGGCGCCGAGGACAACGCCGATCTGGCCGATGTTGGCGAAAACGACGATGAGGGCGGCGATGATATAGATGACCGCCATGAAGGGAACGAGCTTTTCGGTGACGGCGCCGATGCGCTTGATGCCGCCGATGATGACGAAGGCCGTCACGAGCGCGACGATGGCGCCGATGATGATGCGGAAGGTGGTGCTGACTTCCCCGCCGCCGAAGGCGCTGACTGCCGTGCCGATGGCGGTGGCGATGGAGTCGACCTGCGTGGTGTTGCCGATGCCGAAGGAGGCCGTCATGCCGAAGAAGGCGAAGACGAACGACAGCCACATCCAGCTCTTGCCGAGACCGTTCTTGATATAGTACATCGGCCCGCCGACCCAGTCGCCGGCCTCGTTGCGCTCGCGAAATCTGACCGCGAGGACAACCTCGGAATACTTCGTGACCATGCCGACGAGCGCCGAGATCCACAGCCAGAACACGGCGCCGGGGCCGCCGATGAAGATCGCGCCCGTGACGCCGGCGATGTTGCCGGTGCCGACCGTGCCGGCGAGGGCGGTGGTCATCGCCTGGAACGGGGTGACCTCTCCCTTGCCCGCAGTCTGCTTTTTGAAGATCTTGCCGATCGTGTTGCGCATGGCGTAGCCAAAGCGGGTGAACTGCAGGAAGCCGGAGCGGATGCTGAGATACAGTCCCGTGCCGACCAGAAGGATCAGCATGACCGGACCCCAGGCAAAATCATCTACTGCGGAGACAATTTCTGCGAATGTCATTTGTGTGTTCTCTCCTCTGTTTTGATTTCGCAACCAAAAACAAAAAGCGCCGGCCCGCTCTGGGTCGGCAGCTCTGAAAAACCACACAGTATCGCACGCGCATTGCGCCCTGCTCTGTCCTTTTGCCTGAGAGATTCGGCTTGCAGCCTTGCACCTTCGGCACCCAATTGCTTGGGATTCTCCAGAGTATCCTCCCCCTCCGGTCTCGAACGATTCCAGAGGCTTCCGCGGATTGTTTTCAATTGCGAGGGTTATTATTACACTTTTTCCCTGTCTTGTCAAGACATTCTGACTACTATTTCACGATTTACAGTGATTCACAATTTTTTTACAAAATTTAACTGGACATTTGGGATTTTTTATGATATTATCCAGTCAAATTTAAGGAATTTAAGGTTGAATTCAGGTTTTGCTGTTATCTTAAGATCGTCAGCAGGACATGCAGCGCGTTTTTTTGATTGCTTCCCCATCTTTTTCTTTCTTCTTTTTCTCCATCCCCAGCAAGCGAATGGCACGGTAACCCCGTGCCATTCGTGTTTTAATACGCATTGACTTTCCGATTTATCTGTCATAAAATGGTTCTAAGTTTGTAGGATCGGAGGGTGCAGAATGTCGGAGAATCTGGAGATCAAGCGCGCGCTGTCGAGCTGCATGAAGGAGCTGCTGCGCGAGAAAAAGTTTGAAGACGTCACCGTGGCGGAGCTCTGCGAGCGCTCCTACATCAGCCGCCGCACGTTCTACCGCTATTTTCAGGACAAGTTCGAGCTGCTGAACTTCGTGCACTATGACGACTTCTGCCGCTTTTTTGATGACAAGACCACGCCGCACGCGCTCACGATCCTGCCGCTCGCGTGCGATCATCTGTATCAGAACCGGGAGTTTTATCTCCAGGCCTTCGATGTGGACGGTCCCGGCGCGTTTCGGGATTTCTGCATCGACCGGCTGTATATTTATCTGGAGCGGGACTACGGCAGCGCCTGCGACACGGACGAGGAGCGCCGGTTTTACATCACGCGCATTCTCGACGGACTCTTTGACAGTCTGCAGAGCTGGCTTCGCAGCGAGCCCTGTCCCCCGCCGGAGGAATATGTGAAGAAGACCTTCCGCTCGCTGACGCGCTTTTCCGCGCGCTTTGCCGCGATCGCAAACGTGGTCACGGAGGAGCTGGGATATCCGCTGTGATGCGCAGCGTTGCCTTTCTGTGTTTTTTCGTCACGATCATAACATCAAAAAAAGCTTGATTTTTCAAGCTTTTTTGTTTTCGGCATGGGATTTGCAGTGCCACATTCGCACATCGTTGTGCCGATGTGGAATAAGCCGCTTCCCATAATAACAGTGCAGGTGATACAATACCAATGCCCCCTTCATTTTATACTTGCGCCGGTACTCCGCAATGGATGCCGGCGCATTTTACGCGCAAAAACGCCTCCACGGATGTGGAGGCGTTTGATCTGTGAAGGATTACATCTTATCGGGAGCCGTGACACCGATGATGGCGAGGGCGTTTTCCAGCACAATGCGCGTGGCGTCCGCAAGCTTGAGACGGGCGAGGAGAACGTTCTCCTCCGCGTCCTTGATGCGGCAGGCGTTATAGAACCGGTGGAAGCAGCCGGCGAGATCGATCGCGTAGCGGTTGAGGCGGCTGGGATCGTAATCGCGCGCGGCGAGGTGGATCTCCTCCGGGAGCTCGGAGAGCTTTTTGAGCAGCGCGCGCTCCTGCTCGGTCTCGAAGAGCGAGACATCGAGCGCCGCCGCCTGCGGTACGGTGTGACCCGCCTCCGCGAGGGCGGAGATCAGCGTGCAGATGCGGGCGTGGGCATACTGGACATAGTAGACCGGGTTTTCGCTGTCCTCGCGCACGGCGAGGTCGAGGTCAAACTCGAGGTGCGTATCGGGCTTGGCGTTGAAGAAGAAGCGGCAGGCGTCGACGCCGATCTCGTCCATGAGATCCGCGAGCGTGAGCGCCTTGCCCGTGCGCTTGGAGACCTTGACGACTTCGTCGCCGCGCACGAGGCGCACCATCTGCATGATGAGGAAATCGAGCTTGCGGCCTTCCAGACCGAGAGCGGGAGCCTTCATCGTGGCGGCAAAGCGGACGGCGTGGCCGTGGTGGTCGGCGCCCCAGACGTCGATGACGCGGTCAAAGCCGCGCTCGATGAATTTGTTGCGGTGGTAGGCGACGTCGACGGCATAGTAGGTATAAAACCCGTTGGAGCGGCGGAGCACCTCGTCCTTATCCGCGCCGAGGTCGGTGTTCTTGAGCCAGAGCGCGCCGTCCTTCTCATAGGTGAGACCGGCATCCTCGAGGAGCTTCACGGTCTCCGCCACATAGCCGGACTGGTGCAGGCTGCTCTCGAGGAACCACTGGTCAAAGTGGATGCGGTAGCGCTCGAGATCGCGCTGCATGCGCTCGATGTTATACGGCAGGCCGAAGGCCACGAACGCCGCACGGCGCTCGGCGGAATCAACCGTGAGATACTTCTCCCCGTCGCGCTCGAAGATGAGCTTGGCGAGCGCCTTGATATCGTCGCCGTGGTAGCCGTTGTCCGGGAACTCGACGGCGTCCTCGCCCTGAATCAGCTGGAGATAGCGCGCCTCGATGCTGCGGCCGAAGAGGTCGACCTGATTGCCGGCATCGTTGACATAGAACTCGCGCCAGACGTCGTAGCCCGCGCGGTCAAGCACGGCAGCCATCGCGTCGCCCAGCACGCCGCCGCGGGCGTTGCCGATCGTCATGGGGCCGGTGGGGTTGGCGGAGACGAACTCGACCATGACCTTCTCGCCGTGGCCGTCGTCGACGCGGCCATAGTCCGCGCCCTCGGCTTCGATGCTCTGCAGGACGTCCGCATACCACTTGGGGGAAAGGCGGAAATTCAGGAAGCCCGGACCCGCGACCTCGGCGGAGGCAAACCAGCTCTCCGCGAGATTCAGATGGGAAACCAGCGTCTCGGCGATCTTGCGCGGCGGCATGCGCAGCGCCTTGGCCGACGCCATGGCGTGGTTCGCGGCGAAGTCGCCGTTGGCGGAGTCCTTGGGCTGCTCCACGCTGCCGCGCAGCTCGCCCTCTCCGGAAAACTCTCCCGCGGCGACGGCGGAAGCATATGCCTGATGCAGCAGCGCGTCGAGCGCCTGCTTTGCCTGTTCAATGCAGTTCATAATCGTTACCTCTATCCTCAGTATTCTTTCTTTTCCGTGACCTGAATGTGCATCTGGTTGAGCGCCACGAATGCGTGGTCAATGTCGATGACATATTCAATCTCAAGCGTACCTCCCTGCTCGGTGAGCGTGGAGGAATAGCGCTTGGTCTCCATCCCGACGGTGGCGGAGCCGTAGGGCGTTTCATAGAGAAACGTGTTGCGCTCGCCGGGGGAGAAATCCATGCGTCCGGTGACGCTGCCCTCGCGCGTGAGCACGGCGCCCTCGGGCGTGAAGGAGATGGTGGTGACGGTGCCCTCCATGCCGGTCAGCTCGCTCTCGGGATAGGTGAGCGTGCCGGAACCGTCATGACAGTCCAGCCGGCCCTCGGTGGAGAACTCCGCAAGCTCCGTCTGCTCTCTGGGATTGTCGCCGGTCTGCGTGGCGAGAATCCGGATCATCACATCTTTCATATAACACCTTGTCTTTGCTTGAATTCAAAACATTACTATACCTTATTTTGAACCATTTTACAACAGAAAAATAGGTGGATTTTCACGCCCCGCTCTGGTATAATGTCCGCATATTCCACAAACGGCCAAAGGAGGGCGCGCTGATGAACATTGAGCTGACGGAAAAGGAGTTTCGGCTGCTGCTGGATCTGGTGTACACAGGAAACTGGATCATGAACTCTGCGCGGGGCGACGATCGGATCGAGGACTACGACAATCTGCAGGAGAAGATCTTCCAGCTCTGCCCCGAGCACGGCATGCGCGCGCTCGTGACAAAGTGGTACAGCCACACGTTCCCCTCCCCCGCCTATGAGCGCGGCGGCATCCACGAGGCGATCGCGGACTATGAGGACGCGGTGTTCTTCGACATTCTCGCCGAGGAGATGGCGCGGCGCGATCTGGAAAACGGCGAGACGCTGCCGGAGACCGACCCGGAGCTGATCGAGCGGATCAACAAATACTTTGACGAGTTCGAGAAAAACGGCATCGACAA
>CAMJHX010000079.1 GCA_946405655.1 uncultured Clostridia bacterium | reverse complement strand
TGTAGAGCTTGCCGTTCTCAACGGTGAACTCCATGTCCTGCATGTCGCGGTAGTGATCCTCGAGCAGGCTGCAGACCTTGATGAAGTCGGCATACGCCTCGGGGAACTTCTCTTCCATCTGGGCGATGGGCATCGGGGTGCGGACGCCGGCGACGACGTCTTCGCCCTGCGCGTTGGTGAGGAACTCACCCATGAGCTTCTTCTCGCCGGTGGCGGGGTCGCGGGTGAAGGCGACGCCGGTGCCGGAGTTGTCGTTCAGGTTGCCGAAGACCATCGGCATGACGTTGACGGCAGTGCCCCAGGAGTAGGGGATGTCGTTGTCGCGGCGATAGACGTTCGCGCGGGGGTTGTCCCAGGAGCGGAACACGGCCTCGATGGCGGCCTTCAGCTGCTCAACGGGATCGGAGGGGAAGTCAGAGCCGATCTGCTTCTTGTACTCGGCCTTGAACTGCTCAGCCAGCTCCTTGAGGTCAGCGGCGGTGAGCTCGACGTCGAAGGTGACGCCCTTCTTGGCCTTCATCTCGTCGATGAGCTGCTCAAAGTACTTCTTGCCGACTTCCATGACGACGTCGGAGAACATCTGGATGAAGCGGCGGTAGGAGTCATAGACAAAGCGCTCGAACTTGGGGTCGGGGTTGCCGGCGATCATGGCGGCGACGACGTCGTCGTTCAGACCGAGGTTCAGGATGGTGTCCATCATGCCGGGCATGGAAGCGCGGGCACCGGAACGGACGGAGACGAGCAGAGGATTCTGCAGATCGCCGAACTTCTTGCCGTTGATCTTCTCCATCTCGGCGACGTACTGCATGACCTCAGCCATGATCTCGTCGTTGATCTTGCGGCCGTCTTCGTAGTACTGGGTGCAGGCTTCGGTGCTGATGGTGAAGCCCTGGGGAACCGGCAGACCGATGTTGGTCATCTCGGCGAGGTTGGCGCCCTTGCCGCCAAGCAGCTCGCGCATGGTGGCGTTGCCTTCGGAAAACAGATAGACATACTTTTTGCTCATGTTTTCGTTCCTTTCCAATCTTTGTAAAAATAATGCTTTTTGAACCGCACATAGATTACCACAAATAAGCCCGAATAATCAATGCATTTTACGCACAAATCCGCGCCGTTTCCGGCGCGGATTTTGTGAATTCTCAGTGATTTCGTTAAAATTTGTGTTGGAACTTAGAGAATCGCAGTTCGAAATCCTTAAAATTGCATTCAGAACAGGCTCGCAATCCAGCAGATCACCGGCGCGAACACGATCGCCGGCAGATAATCCGCGACCTTGATCTTCGTCACGCCGAGCAGGTTCAATCCGAGCCCGACCATGATCAGCGAGCCCGCGGCGGTCATCTCCGCGATGGCCTCCGGCGTCAGCACCGGGGCGATCCACCCCGCGAGCAGCACCAGCAGCCCCTGAAACGCCAGCACAAACACCGCCGAGAGCAGCACGCCGAGCCCCAGCCCGGAGGCGAGCATCATGCTCGAGAAGAGATCCATCAGTGCCTTGGTGAAAAAGAGCGTGTTGTCGCCCTTCACGCCCGCCTCGATCGCGCCGTTCACGGTCATCGCGCCGATGCAGAACAGCAGGCTCGCCGTCATGAAGCCCTCCGCGATGGAGACGGTCTCTCCCTCGCTGTGCTTGAATTTGCTCTCCGCCCAGAGACCGAGCCGGCTGATCGCGCCGTCGATATCCAGCAGCGTCCCGACGATGGCGCCGAGCACGAGCGCCGCGACCACGATCAGCGCGTTCTGCGCGCCGAGCGCGCCGTCCATGCCGATGTAGAGCGTGAAGAGCCCGAGCGCGATCATCACCGCGCGGCTCACCTTTTCCGGAATGCCCTTCTTGAACAGCAGCCCGAGCAGGCTGCCGGCAAGCACGGTTCCGGTGTTCACAAGGACCCCTGTAAAGCTCATGCCGTTGTCTCCTTTTCCATCGCGTCAAGCCGGTCGGAAAGCCGCGCAAACTCCGCGATTCCGAGCGCCTCGCCGCGCACCTTCTCGTCCAGTCCGCAGTCCGTGATCGCCTGCGCGATCTGTTCCTTCGTAAAGCCGTTCAGCCCCGCTGAGAGCGCGTTCAAGAGCGTTTTGCGCCGCTGATTGAACGCCGCGCGCACCATGGCGAAAAAGCGCTTTTCGCTCGCAACCGCGACCGGCGGCGCCTTGCGCACCGTGAGCTTGACCACGCTGCTCGTCACCTTCGGCGCGGGCAGAAAGCACCCGGGCGCGACGTCAAAGAGGATCTCCGGCTCGGCGTGCCACTGCGTGAACACCGTGAACGCGCCGTAGTCCGCCGTGCCGGGCTTGGCGCAGAGGCGCCGCGCCACCTCGCGCTGGATCATGACCGTCACGGTCTCGAAGCACCCCGCCTCCAGAAACGCCGTCAGCAGGGGAGAGGTCACGTTGTACGGCAGATTCGCGCACACCACCGGGCGGAGTCCGGCAAAGTGCTCCCGCACGAGTGCCGGCAGATCCTGCTTGAGCACGTCGCCGAAGAGCACCTCGGCGTTCTCGCAGTCCGCGAGCGTCTCGGCGAGCACCGGGCGGAGCCGTTCATCCAGCTCCACAGCGAGCACCTTGCCGGCGTACTGCGCGAGCTCATGCGTCAGACACCCGACGCCGGGTCCGACCTCGAGCACACCCGTGCCCTCGTCAATCCCGGCCTCAGCCGCAATCCGCTCCGGCACCCACGCGGCAATGAGAAAGTTCTGCCCCATTGCCTTGGAGAAGCGGAAGCCATGCCGTCCCAGCAGCGCCTTTAATTCAGTTGGATTGGTCAAATTCATAAGAATCCTCAAATATTTATGCAAGAGTGGAGAGTGAAGAGTGGAGAGTGGAGATCAGGAAACCTTCCCCCTCGGGGGAAGGGGGACCGCGCTCGCGCGGTGGATGAGGGGAGACACTCTGCGCAGTAAAAGCAATTTATGCAGTTTTATGTCTCGGAATCTCCACTCTCAACTCTCCACGTTCCACTCTCTATCCCAGTATCTTCTCAAACGCCTGCCGCCTCGGATCGTGTCCCGGCTCGCTGGTCACCATCACGTTTCCCGCAAAGCGGTAGCCGCATTTCCCGAGCAGGTCTTTCATTGCCTTGTTCTTCCGGTGTGTGTCCGTGCGCACGGCGGTCGCGCCCATCTCTCTGGCGAGCGCTTCCACCGCGTCGAGCAGCGCCTTCGACGTGCCCGTGCCGCGAAAATCGCTCTTCACCGCGCTGCGGTGCGCTACCGCGTAGGGCATCTCCGAGTGCCATTTGCCGTCCGTCAGCTCATCATAGCCCTCCTCGGGCCCGGGCGTCAGCACCAGAAACGCCGCGATCTCCTGCTTGTAGCAGAGCACATGGCATACGCCGTTTTCAATGTCCGATCGGAGCAGCTCTTCGGTCGGATATTCGCCCTGCCACTGGTCGACGCGGTGCTTCTTCAGGCTGTTTCTGGCCTGCCGCACGATCTCCATGATGGCAGGGAGATCCTCCGCCTCCGCCTTGCGGCAGGCGAGGGGCTCAGTCAGCTTCCGGCGGTTCTGCTGCTTTTTGATGTGCTCGATCCGCTTCTGATCCGCCGCGTCCGGCTCGAAGGCGGCAAAGAGATCCGGCCGCTTTTTCATCGTCCGCTCGAGGCTCTGCATGCGGCGCCATTCCTCAATTTCACCGTGGTTGCCGCCGAGCAGCACCTCCGGCACTCTGCGCCCTTCCCATTCCTCCGGGCGCGTGTACTGCGGATATTCCAGCAGCCCGTTCCAGTGGCTCTCGCCGGTGTAGCACTGCTCGTCCGCAAGCACGCCCGGCACCATGCGGCATACGCAGTCGGCGACGGCCATCGCCGCAATCTCGCCGCCCGTGAGCACAAAGTCGCCGAGGCTGATCTCCTCGTCCACGCACGCCTCGATAAAGCGCTCGTCCACGCCCTCGTAGTGGCCGCAGACCAGCACCAGATGGTCATAATCCGCCTTCAGCTGCCGCGCCTTTGCCTGCGTGAACGGCTGCCCCTGCGGGGAGAGATAGATCACGCGCGTCCGGCGGTCTCCGGCGTCCGCGAGCGCGGCGTCGAGGCAGCTTTTCAGCGGCTGGGCGTACATCACCTGCCCCCAGCCGCCGCCGTAGGGATAATCGTCCACCTGCCGCTGGCGGTTTTCGGTATAGTCCCGGATCTGGTGGCAGCGGATGTCCAGAATCCCCTTCGCCGCCGCGCGGCCGAGAATGCTCTCGCCCAGCACGCCCCGGATCGAATCGGGAAACAGCGTCAGAATGTCAATGCGGTAATCGCTCATCTCACATGCCCTCAATCAGGTGTACGGTCAACCCTGTCTCCGGGTTCAGATCCAAAATGAAATCCGGCACGTCGGGGATCAGAATCTCCCGCTCGCCGCGCACGATGTAGACCTGTCCCTGCGGCAGATCCAGCACCTCCGCGAGCGTGCCGAGGTCATCTCCTGCATCGGAATGCACGGGCAGGCCGATCAGATCCTGCACGAAAAAGCGCCCGTCCGGGAGCTTCGCGTCCGCGCGGTCAATGCACACGACCTTGTTCTTGAGCGTCATGGCGGTGTTCACGTCCTCGACGCCCTCAAATTGCGCGATCAGCTGCGTCTTGTGCACGCGAGAGCGCAGCACCTTCACAGGCTGCTCGTCGATATAAAAAACACGAAAGCGCTTCAGAAAGTCCGCGCTGTCCGCCCACGGGGTGATGCGCACTTCGCCGCGCACGCCGTGGGTGTTCACGATCTTTCCGGCTTCCAGAAATTTCTTCATCATAATCTCACCTTTAAAAGCGGGAAAGGGGGATTTGACTCCCCCATAACCCACATGTTGTATCAGTCGAGGATCTCGACGGACACCTTTTTGCCCTGCTTCTGGGCGACGGCCTTCATGAGGATGCGGATCTGCTTGACGATCCGACCCTGACGGCCGATGACCTTGCCCATATCGCCGTCGGCGACGCGCACCTCATAGACGAACTCGCCGTCGGCTTCGCGCTCGGTCACAGAGACCTCGTCCGGATGATCCACGAGGCTCTGCACGATATAGGTCAACAGTTCTTTCATTGCGAGACGTTACTCCTTACTCGGCGTCGGCGGCTTTCTTCAGCAGCGCGCGGACGGTATCGGTCGGCTGAGCGCCGTTGTTGATCCAGTACTCAGCGCGCGCGGCGTCCACCTTGATCTTCTTGTCGGCGGACAGGGGATCGTAGTAACCGATCTCCTCGATGCATCTGCCGTCGCGGGGAGAGCGGGAATCCGCCACCACGATGCGATAGAAGGGGTTCTTCTTGGCGCCCATTCTGCGAAGTCTGATCTTGACCATTGTCATTTCACCTCCATAGTGTTCTTTCTATATATCTCATCACCCCAGCGGGTGGAGAAAACCTTAAAATCCGAACGGATTGCCGCCCCCGCCTCCGAAGAGGCTGCCGAGCCCGGCAAAGCCGCCCATGCCGCCTTTTTTACCCTTGCGGCGCTTGGTCATGTTCGTCATCTGCTGCGTCAGCTTCTGCATCATCTCAAACTGCTTTAAGAGCCGGTTGATATCCACCACCGTCGTGCCGGAGCCCGCGGCGATGCGCTTTTTGCGGCTGGAGTTGAGCACGTTCGGATTCTCGCGCTCATACGGCGTCATCGACTGGATGATCGCCTCGATGCGGCCCATGGCCTTCTCATCGATCGACGCGCCCTGCAGCGCTTTCGTATCCATGCCCGGGATCATCCCGGCCACGTCCTGCAGGGAACCCATGCCCTTGAGCTGCTGCAGCTGGTCATAGTAGTCCGTGAGCGTGAATTTGTTCTGGCGCAGACGCTCGGCGAGCTCCTCGGCCTTCTTCTCATCGAAGGCCTGCTCCGCCTTCTCGATCAGCGTGAGCACGTCGCCCATGCCGAGGATGCGGCTGGCCATGCGGTCGGGGTGGAAGGGCTCGATCTGGTCGAGCTTCTCGCCGATGCCCGCGAACTTGATGGGCTTTCCGGTCAGCGCCTTGATGCTCAGCGCCGCGCCGCCTCTGGCATCGCCGTCGAGCTTTGTGAGCATCACGCCGGTCACGTCCAGCGCCTCGTCAAAGGCCGTCGCGGTCGCCACGGCGTCCTGACCGATCATCGCGTCGATCACGAGCAGGATCTCCGCCGGATCCACGGCTTCCTTGATGTTCTGAAGCTCTTGCATCAGCGTCTCGTCGATGTGCAGGCGGCCTGCCGTATCGAGGAAGACGAGATCGTTGCCGTGCTTTTTCGCGTGCTCAATGCCCGCCTTCGCGATCTCCACCGGGTCGCCCTGTCCCATCTGGAACACGGGGATCTCCAGCTGCGCGCCGACGGTTTCAAGCTGCTTGATCGCCGCCGGGCGATACACGTCGCAGGCGACGAGCAGCGGGCGCTTGCCCTGCTTGCGCATGTAGCCGGCGAGC
>CAMJHX010000078.1 GCA_946405655.1 uncultured Clostridia bacterium | reverse complement strand
GCCTGAACCTCGCCATGCCGCGCAGCATCATCGAAACCGGCATGGAGCGCATCGCGGACTCGATCGAGAAGCACCGCGCAAAGGCCTGAATTGTAGGGGACGGCGTCCTCGACGTCCCGTGATTTTTGCCCATTGGAAAGGAGTATCACCATGAAAATCATCCATACCGAAAACGCCCCCGCCGCCATCGGCCCGTATTCGCAGGCCTACGTCGTAAACGGCGTGCTCACCACCTCCGGCCAGATCCCGGTCAATCCCGCCACGGGCGAGATCCCCGAGGGCATCGCAGCGCAGGCGGAGCAGAGCTGCAAAAACATCGGCGCCCTGCTCGAGGCCGCCGGCACGAGCTTCGAGAAGGTGTATAAAACCACGTGCTTCCTCGCCGACATGGGCGACTTTGCCGCCTTCAACGAGGTGTACGCCAAGTTCTTCACGTCCAAGCCCGCCCGCAGCTGCGTTGCGGTCAAGACCCTGCCGAAGAACGTCCTCTGCGAGATCGAAGCGATCGCGGTGGTGGAGTAAACGCAGATCAAAAATGGTCCTCAGATTGATTCTGAGGACCATTTTTTATGCGGTTTTCCAGTTATTTACTTGTATAAAATCAACTGATAAGCTATGATTTGGGCGGTAGATCGTTGTGATTTTTCACAACGAACAGGGTGAAAATACAAAGAAAGGGAAGTGAAAGCATGAACCAAAAACGACCCGGGTTCGGCACGCGCATCGGCTTTGAGCTGGCGGCGGCGGGCTCGGCGGTTGGACTGGGAAACCTCTGGGGCTTTCCGTACAAAACCAGCGCCAACGGCGGCGCGGCGTATCTCTTTGTGTACCTCGCGTGCATCCTCCTCGTCGGCGCGGTCGCCATGCTCGCGGAGTTCACGCTCGGCCGCCGCAGCCGCGCCAACGCGGTCTCGGCTTATAAGGCGGTCAGTCCGAACCTCGGCTGGCTGGGCCTCCTCGTCGTGGTCATCCCGGCGCTCATCATGTGCTATTATCTCGTCCTCGGCGGCTATACGGTGAAATACGCCCTCGGCTCCTTCGTCGGCAACGCCGGGAAGTACGAGGCGTTTGCCGGCAACGTCGGCGACGTGATTCTGCACACGGCGGTGTTTGCTCTTCCGGCGGCGCTGATCGTCATCGCGGGCGTGCGAAACGGCATCGAAAAGGCCGCAAAGCTCCTCCTGCCCACGATGCTCCTGATCCTCATCGTCATCAGCTGTGTTTCGCTCCTGCTGGGCGAGGGCGTGCAGGAGGGCCTCGCGTTTTATCTCAAGCCGGATTTCTCGAAGCTCACCGGCTCCGGCATCCTCTCCGCCATGGGGCAGGCGTTCTTCTCGCTGTCGCTCGGCTGCGGCGCCATGATCGCCTACGGCTCCTATTCGGGCCAGACCGTCGATCTCGCGCGCTCCACGGTCGTCGTCTGCCTGCTCGACGGGCTGCTCACCTTCCTCTCAGGCCTCGCCATCTTCCCGGCGCTGTTTCACTATGCGGCGATCTCCGGCGCTTCGCTCTCCTCCCTCGGCATGGGCGGCGCGGGACTCATGTTCATCACGCTGCCGATGGTGTTCGAGGGGCTCGGCCTCGCGGGGCAGATCATCGGCCTGCTCTTCTTTACCATGACGGCCATCGCCGCGCTCACGAGCATCATCTCCATCCTCGAGGTCGTCACGCAGTTTATCATCCAGCGCCATAAGGTCGCGCGCACGCGCGCGGTTGGCGTTGTGGCGCTCGTGTGTCTCGCGCTCTCCGTTCCGGTCGGCATTAGTCTCGGCATGGATGTGAATGGCAGCAAGGTCTTCTGCCTCTTCGGGCGCAACCTGCTCGAGCTGCTCGACGGCGTGACGAACACGCTCCTCATGCCGCTCGGCGCGCTCGGCGCGTGTCTCGCGGTCGGCTGGAGGCTGCCGAAGGCGGAGCGCTTCTCCGGCTTTGTCGGCGCGATGGTGCGCATCGTCACGCCCGTGCTCATCGTGCTCATTCTCGTGTTCGGCGCGGTGGATATGGCCTTTCCGGCGACGGCGGCCGGGCGCGCGTTCTCCGCCGACGGCTTCGGCATGCTCATGACCGCCGCAGGCGTCGCGGCGCTTACCGCGATTGCCTACTTCCTCTGGCTCAAAAACCGCGACACCGGCTCGAATCAGGATGAGGAAGCGGCCAACCTGAAGCGCGAAGAAGCCTTCCGCGCCGGACTGCAGCGCGGCTGGCAGCGCCCGGAATGAGGAGGGTGCGCCATGAAACAGAGTAAACACAGCCTCCTCCATGTGCTGACGATCGGCTTTGCGCTCTTTTCCATGTTCTTCGGCGCGGGCAACGTCATCTTCCCGCCGTATCTGGGTCTCCAGAGCGGACGGCAGTGGTTCGCGGGCTTCGGCGCGTATTATATCGCCGACGTCGCGCTCGCGCTCGTGGCGCTCTTCGCCCTGCTCAAGGAGGGCAGCGCCATGCGCGTGCTCGACCGCATCGGCGCAAAGGCCGCCACGGTTTTGATGACGGTCATCATCCTCTGCATCGGCCCGATGCTCGCCATCCCGCGCACCGCCGCCACGACGTTTGAGATGGGCGTCACGCAGCTGATCCCCGGCCTCAGTCCGGTGCTGTTCTCGGCGCTGTTTTTCGCCGTGATTCTGGCGTTGAGCGTGCGCGAATCCGCCGTCATCGACATCATCGGCAAGTTTCTCACGCCCGCGCTGCTTTTGGGCCTCGCGGTGCTCATCGTGGTCGGCATCCTTCGCCCGCTGGGGGACATTAACCCCGTCGTGCAGGTGGATAACGTCATCGTCACCGGCATTCAGGCGGGCTATCAGACCATGGACGTGCTCGCGGCGCTCGTCTTCGGCGCGGTGCTCATAAAGAGCGCGGCGGACAAGGGCTATGAACAGCAGGGCGAGCGCATGACCGTGCTCGTGAAAAGCGCGCTCCTCGCGGGGCTTCTGCTCCTGCTGGTCTATCTCGGCCTTGCCTATCTCGGCGCCACGGTCTCGAAGCGCTATCCGGTGGAGATCAGCCGCGCCGATCTCGTCATCGCCATCGTGCAGAGTCTGCTCGGAAAGCCGGGTCTGATCATCTTCGCGCTCGTGGTCGCGCTCGCCTGCGTCACCACGGCGGTCGCCCTCGTGAGCAGCGCGGCGAACCACTTCGCCGGGCTCTGCAGGGGGAAGGTGTCCTATGCCGTGTTCGTCGTCATCATCTGCGTGTTCAGCGCCATCGTCTCGAACCTCGGTCTCGATACGATCGTCTCCGTCGCGGCGCCGATTCTCGGCGTCGTCTATCCGCCGGTGCTCGTGCTTGTGATCGTGAGCCTCGTCGCCCCGCGCATGACCAACAGCGTCTGCATCTGGGCGGTCGTCGGCGCGCTCATCACGAGCGTTCTGCAGGCGATCGCGGGCTTCGGCGTGAGCATCCCGGTGCTCGACCGCCTCCCGCTCGCCAGCGTCGATATGGGCTGGGTGCTCCCCGCGCTCCTCTTCGGCGTCGGCGCATGGCTCTACCGCATCCCGTGGCAGGAAAAGCACGAGGAGTAACCGGCACGGGCGACCGCAGGTCGCCCGTGCCGGACGGACCTGGATGCGTACCGCTTTTCGGCGAATTCGATCTGCACTGACGTAGGGGCGGATAGTATCCGCCCCTACGTACCATCGCTGCAAATAAAAAAGAGGCTGCACTGCAGCCTCTTTTTTTGTTGCATGTCGGATTAAATCACAGATTCCAAATAAGCGGCGATCTCCGCCTCGTTGTCGAGGCTCATCGCGTGCGCCGCGACCTTGTCGGCTTCCTCCTTCGTCCAGCGGGCGATGCACTTGCGCACCTTCAGCACGCTCGGCGCGCCGACGCTGAACTCCGTCAGCCCGAAGCTGATCAGCAGGGGAATGAGGTGCGGGTTTGCCGCCGCCTCGCCGCACATGCCCACGGGGATGCCCGCCTTGCGGCCTTCCTCGATTGTGCGCTTAATGAGGCGCAGCACGCCCGGCTGCAGCACGGAATAGAGATACGCCACGTCCGCGTTGCCGCGGTCGGCTGCCATCGTGTAGCCCGTGAGATCGTTCGTGCCGATGGAGAAGAAGGCGGCCTCCTTCGCCAGCAGATCCGCGATCACGGCGGCGGCGGAGGTCTCCACCATCACGCCCACGTCGATGTTCTCGTTGAAGGGGATGCCGGTCGTGAGCCGCAGCTCGTTCTTGATCTCCTCCACGAGCGCCTTCGCCTCGCGGAACTCCTCCATGCAGGTGATGAGCGGGAACATGATCTTCACGTCGCCGAAGGCGCTCGCGCGCAGGATCGCGCGCAGCTGCGTGCGGAAGAGATCGCGGTTCTTCAGGCAGTAGCGGATCGCGCGGAAGCCCATGAACGGGTTTTCTTCCTTGGCGAGACCCATGTAGGGGATCTCCTTGTCACCGCCGATGTCGAGCGTGCGGATGATCAGAGGCTTGCCCTTGAGCATCAGCGCGGCCTTCTTGTAGGCCTCGAACTGCTCGTCCTCGGTCGGGAGCGCCGTGCGGTCCATGAAGAGGAACTCCGTGCGGAAGAGACCGACGCCCTCGCCGTCGCCGGCGAGCACCTTGCTCGCGTCCTCGGGCTTGCCGATGTTGCACACGAGCTCGTAGGCGGTGCCGTCCGCGTCGCGGGTCTCCTTGCCGCGGAACTGCTCCAGCTCGCGCTTGTTGCGCAGGAAGGTCTCGCGCTTTTCGGTGTAATCCTTCAGCTCCTCCTCGGTCGGGTTCTGGATGACCACGCCGTGGCTGCCGTCCGCGATCACGAGATCGCCGGTCTTCATCAGACCCGCCGCGTTTTCCACGCTCAGCACCGCCGGGATCTCCAGCGCGCGGGCGAGGATCGCGGAGTGGGAGGTCTTGCCGCCGGTCTCGGTGATGATGCCGACGATGTTGTCCTTGTTGATGCCCGCGGTCATCGAGGGGGTGAGCTCCTTCACCAGCAGGATCGTGCCCGCCGGCGCGTCAGAGATCTTCACCTCGTGCACGCCCAGCAGCTGCGCGAGGACGCCGGTCTTCACGTCGCGCACGTCCGCCGCGCGCTGGCGCATAAAGTCGTCCGCCGCCTGCGAGAAGACCATGATGAACATGTCGCACATGCTCTCGAAGGCCTGCTCGGCGCACTGTCCGCCCTGGATGAGCTTTTCCGTCTCGCCGCAGAGCGCGGGGTCCTGCACCATGGAGATGTGACCCAGCATGATATCCGCTTCCTTCGCGCCGGCGGAGGCTTTGAGCGCCTCGGCCTGTGCCTGCGTCTCCACGATGAAGGCGTCCACGGCGGCCTTGAAGCGCTGGATCTCGGCGTCCTTGTCCTCCACCGCGTGCGGCGTGTAGTCCAGGGAGACCTCCTCGATCACGAGTACCTTGCCGATGCCGATGCCGTCAGAAGCGGCAGTACCTTTTAACATGTCTTTCACCTCGAATCAAGAGGCTTTGCCTCTCTGTTTGCTTATTCACCAAATCCGCTTTCGATCATTTCCGCGGCTTCCGCCAGCGCTTCGTTTTCGCCCTCGCCGTCGCAGACGACGTCGATCTCGCTGCCGACCTTGATGCAGGCGGCCATGATGTGCATCAGGCTCTTGCCGTTGACGTCATTGCCGTTGAACTTGATGGTCACGGTGCAGGGGTACTTGTTCATCGCCGTGGCGAAGGTGGTGGCGGGGCGCATGTGGAAGCCCTGCGCGTTGGGAACGGTAAAGTGCTTGGATACCATAGTCGTTTGTTCTCCTTTATATCATTTTTGTTGTTTAATTCTTCGCGGGTTTCTTCAGGATGGCGAGCATCAGCATGCCGACGACGGAGCCGATGGCGAGCGCCACAAAGTACATGAACCAGTTGCCGATCGTGGGCAGGACGAAGATGCCGCCGTGCGGCGCCATGAGCGTGCACTTGAAGAGCCAGCTGAGCGCGCCGGCCACGGCAGAGCCCACGATGCACGCGGGGATGACCTGCAGCGGATAGCTCGCGGCGTAGGGGATGGCGCCCTCGGTGATGAAGGAGAGACCCATGATGTAGTTCACGGGGCCGCTCTTGCGCTCGTCCTCGGTCCAGAGCTTCTTGAAGAACGTGGTGCTCAGCGCGATCGCGATCGGGGGCACCATGCCGCCGATCATGACGGACGCCATGATCTGGTAGGACGCGGTGGGGTCGGCGGTCGTGGCGGCGTTGGCGAGCATGCCCGCGCCGAAGACGTAAGCCGCCTTGTTGAACGGGCCGCCCATGTCGATGGCCATCATGCCGGCGAGAATCGCGCCGAGCAGAACGCCGAGATTGTTCTCATTGAGGCTGATGAGGGCGTTGTTCAGGCCGTTGTTGATGATGCCCATGATCGGGTTCACCGCGCACATCATCACGCCGATGATGCCGAGGCCCGCGAGCGGGAAGACGAGCA
>CAMJHX010000077.1 GCA_946405655.1 uncultured Clostridia bacterium | reverse complement strand
GATCACGACCGGCGTGACGGACACGACCTTCATGCCGGACCGCATCTGCACCCGTGCGCACGTTGTGACGTTCCTCTGGCGCGCCAACGGCTGCCCGGAGCCGGCGAACACGACCAACACGTTCAAGGATGTGCCGAACGGCAAGTACTACACCAAGGCGGTCCTCTGGGCGGCGGAGACCGGCATCACGACCGGCTACTCCGACGGCACCTTCCGCCCGGATGACGAGTGCACCCGCGGCCAGGTCGTCACGTTCCTGTGGAGAGCCAAGGGTATGCCGACCCCGACCAAGACGGACAACCCGTTCGCGGACGTCCCGGCAGGGAAGTACTACACCACAGCGATCCTCTGGGCGCTGGAGAACAATATCACCAAGGGCAGAACGGCAACGACCTTCGGCCCGGACGACGCCTGCACGCGCGGCCATGTCGTCACGTTCCTCTATCGCGCCTACGCATAAACCCAAACCAATGCGCACCTCGCGGGGAGAGTCTCCCCGCGAGGTTTTTTGCTTTCTGCTCTTTGATTGACTTTTCCCGGCAAAACCCGTAAAATAATTCTTTGGTGATTTTATGAAAAAATACGTGTTTGCCGTCCTCGCCGCGGGCTGTCTCTGGGGCACGATGGGCTTTTTCACGCGCACGCTCGCAACCATCGGCATCGACGCCGAGGGCGCGATTCTGGTGCGCTGCGCGATGGCGGCGCTCTGCTTTGCCGTCACAATTCTCGTCACGAACCGCGCTGCCTTTCGCATAAAGCCGAAGGACTTCTGGTGCTTTTTCGGCAGCGGTGTCTGTGCGCTGCTGTTCTTCACGTGGTGCTATTTCCACGCCATCAATCTCATGAGCCTCTCGGCGGCGGCGATTTTGCTCTATACCGCGCCGACGATCGTCATGCTGCTCTCGGCGGTGCTTTTCAAGGAGCGCATCACGCCCCTGAAGCTCGCGGCGCTTGTGCTCGCGTTTTTGGGCTGTGTGCTCGTCTCCGGCGTCGGCGGCGGGGGAGCGCGGCTCACGGCGCAGGGCGTCCTCTTCGGCCTCGGCTCCGGCGTCGGCTATGCGCTTTACAGCATCTTTGCCCGCTTCGCGCTCAATCGCGGCTATTCCAGCTCCACGATCAACTTTTATTCCTGCCTCCTCGCCGCCCTCGGCGCGGCGCTGATCTTCGGCTGGCAGGATACCTTTGCCGCGTTCACGGCGTCATGGGGCAATGCGGGGCTGTGCCTGCTCGCGGGCGCCGTCACGTGCTATCTGCCCTATCTGTTTTATACCTACGGCCTCTCCGGGCTGGAGACGGGCAGGGCGTCGATCCTCGCCTCCGTCGAGCCCATGGTCGCCACGCTCATCGGCATCCTCGTCTACCATGAGACCATGAGCCTCCTCGCCGCCCTCGGCGTCGCGCTCGTGCTCAGCGCCGTCGTGCTGCTGAATCTGAAAACAAAGGAGCCTGCATGAATCAAAGACGGTTTCATCATGATCTGATCCGAGGCCTCGGCAGCTGCGTGCTCGCCGTGCAGGAGGCTCCGGAGCGCTGGCGCGACGAGGTCCTCTGGGCGTGCGGCCGGCGCATTGCCTATGATCCCCAGTGCGAGGGAACCCACGCGGAGTACCTCATGGAGATGATCGCGTGCTATCCGGATTGGCAGCCGTTCTTCGACGCAGTCTATCCCGCCGCCTGTCGCTGGTATCACCATCCCGGCTGGAAGTTTGATTACTGCGCCAACTTGATCGTGCAGATGGCGGCCTCCGGCTATGACCCGGCGCGCCATGCGCTCGAGACCATGCACGCGGAGCTGCTCTCGATCCTGCGCACGGCGACGAGAAGGGACATCCCGTGCACCTTCCCGGCGTGGGAGAACTATGAGCACATGACCGTCGCGCGCCTGTCGCAGAGCGAAGAGCCCGAGGCGTTCTGCCGCCGCGTGTTCTGCGAGTGCGGCGCGCTCCTGCGTGAAAATCCGGCGCTTTCCGACTGGTGGGCGTATAACGACTGGTTTCGCGCCGCCGCGGAGGATCGGCTCGGCGAGGAAGCATATCGCGCGCTGCTGAACGACGATGATCCGGATATCGTCCGCTACCGCGAGGCTGTGCGGGAAATGGAGCGCGTGCGGGAGGAGAGCCGGAAAAACCGCCCGCGCAATTTCCGCCGACCGAGAAGGCGGGAGAAAGCGCCGTCGGAAAAAGACCGCCGTCAGGCGCTGCGGCGCCTCAAAGCGGGGGAGATAAGCGGCGACGCGATCTCCCTGCTCGTGAAAAACTATCGTCCGGAGGACGAGGAGACGCTGCTCGGCGCCGTCCGAAAGCTGAAGTTCCGCCGCGAGGAGGGAAGCGACTGGCACGAGGTCGTCCTGACCGTGAATCATGAGGCCGACCGCGATGCGCCGCTGCCGGACGAGCTGTTTCGCTACCTCTATCGGGAAAATCTCTGCGGCTGGTGCAGGAAGGATCTTGTCGAGCAGCTGATCGCGAGAAACCTGCTCACGCCTCAGCTTCGGGCCGAGTGCCTGCACGACAGCAATGAGGACGTCATATCACTCGCTGAGATGTTTGAATTCCAAAAAAATAATCCATAATTACGCTTGACGAAACTTGTGCAGTATGCTAAAATCTGAATTTGCGTGGGTCGAAATGCAAAATGCGATCGAAACCCCGCAAAAAGCACAAAAAACGTTGAAAATTCAATCGTTTCTTGGGCAAAACCACGGTTTATCCGGATCGCGGATTTTTGCGGTTCGTATAAATAAATTCTTAAGTTTTTGAGGAAAGGAGGAAAACCATGCCGACATTTAACCAGCTGGTGCGTAAGGGAAGAAAGCAGGTGACCTACAAGTCCACTTCTCCCGCGCTGCAGAAGGGTCTGAACACGCTGAAGAATCGTGAGACCGATCTGAGCGCGCCCCAGAAGCGCGGCGTCTGCACCGCAGTGCGTACGTCCACCCCGAAGAAGCCGAACTCTGCTCTTCGTAAGATCGCCCGTGTGCGCCTGACCAACGGTTATGAGGTAACTGCTTACATTCCGGGTATCGGACACAACCTGCAGGAGCATAGCGTCGTTATGATCCGCGGCGGTCGTGTCAAGGACCTTCCCGGTGTGCGTTACCACATCATTCGCGGCACTCTGGATACCCAGGGCGTTTCCGGCAGAATGCAGGCCCGCAGCAAGTACGGCGCCAAGAAGCCGAAGGCCGGTAAGAAGTAAGCTCCCAACGGCAAATTTTTGCCCTGTTGTTAACCTATATCATATATATGGGTTCGTTGCATCAGGGCGCAGCGGAGGCGCCTCGTCGCCTTCGAGTACCTGTGAAATCATTTTATAATGAAGGAGGGAAGTATAGTGCCACGCAGAGGTAACGTTCCCAAAAGAGAAATTCTGCCCGATCCTATGTACAACAGCGTACTGGTGACCAAGCTCATCAACTCTGTCATGCTGGACGGCAAGAAGGGTGTTGCGCAGAAGGTTGTTTACGATGCCTTCACCATCATCAAGGAAAAGACCGGTAAGGAGCCCCTGGACGCTTTCACCGAGGCCATGAACAACATCATGCCCAGTCTGGAAGTCAAGGCCCGCCGTGTGGGCGGCGCCACCTATCAGGTTCCTATGGAGGTTCGCCCCGAGCGTCGTCAGACGCTGGGTCTCCGCTGGCTGACGGGTTATGCCCGCAAGCGCAGCGAGAAGACCATGAAAGAGCGCCTCGCCGGCGAGATCATGGACGCCTGCAACAATACCGGCGCCGCCGTCAAAAAGCGCGAGGATACCCACAAGATGGCCGAGTCCAACAAGGCTTTCGCCCACTTCCGTTGGTAATCTGCTCGCTGCTTGAAAGCGTGCTATCTCCGCTTTGGGAGATGCGCTGAGAAAAATAGGAGCAAGAAAGCATATGCCCAGACAATATTCCCTGGAAAATACCCGCAACATTGGCATCATGGCGCACATCGACGCCGGTAAGACCACGACCACGGAACGCATCCTGTTCTACACGGGCGTGAATTACAAGATCGGTGAGACCCATGAAGGTACTGCCACCATGGACTGGATGGCACAGGAGCAGGAGCGCGGCATCACGATCACGTCCGCCGCGACCACGTGCTTCTGGAACGGCACCCGCATCAACATCATCGACACCCCGGGCCACGTTGACTTCACGGTCGAGGTTGAGCGCTCTCTGCGCGTGCTCGACGGCTGCGTGACGGTTCTGTGCGCAAAGGGCGGCGTTGAGCCTCAGTCCGAAACCGTCTGGAGACAGGCGGATCACTACGGCGTCCCCCGCATGATCTACGTCAATAAGATGGACATCATGGGCGCCGACTTCTACAACGTGCTGGACATGATCCACGATCGTCTGCAGTGCAACGCCGTTCCCATTCAGCTGCCCATCGGCTCTGAGTCGGACTTCCGCGGCATCATCGATCTGATCGAGATGAAGGCGGACGTGTACTACGATGACCTCGGCAAGGACATGCGCGTTGAGGAGATCCCCGAGGATATGCGCGCGCTCGCGGAGGAATACCGCGAAAAGATGCTCGACGCCGTCTCCGTCTTTGACGATGAGATCACCGAGCTCTATCTCATGGGTGAGGAGATCCCCACCGATAAGATCCGCGCCGCCATCCGCAAGGCCACCTGCGCGGTGGAGATGGTCCCCGTCGTGTGCGGCACCTCTTATAAAAATAAGGGCGTGCAGAAGCTGCTCGACGCGATCGTCGATTTCATGCCCTCTCCGCTGGATATCCCCGCCATCAGCGGCACCCATCCGAAGACGGACGAGGAGCTGCACCGCGAGGCAGATGACAGCGCGCCGTTCTCCGCGCTGGCGTTCAAGATCATGACCGACCCCTATGTCGGCCGTCTGGCCTTCTTCCGTGTCTATTCCGGCACGCTCGAAGCGGGCAAGACCGTCCTGAACTCCACCAAGGGACAGCGTGAGCGTCTCGGCCGCATCCTTCAGATGCATGCCAACCACCGTGAAGATATCCCCGCGGTTTACTCCGGCGATATCGCCGCGGCCGTCGGCCTGAAGAACACCACCACCGGCGACACGCTCTGTGATGAGCACGACCCCATCGTCCTCGAGTCGATGGAGTTCCCGGAGCCGGTGATCCGCGTCGCCATTGAGCCCAAGACCAAGGCCGGTCAGGAGAAGATGGACGTCGCCCTGCAGAAGCTTGCAGAGGAAGACCCCACCTTCAAAGCCTACACCGATGAGGAAACGGGCCAGACCATCATCGCCGGCATGGGCGAGCTCCACCTGGAAATCATCGTGGACCGTCTGCTGCGCGAGTTCCGCGTCGAGGCGAACGTCGGTAAGCCCCAGGTCTCCTATAAAGAGACCATCACCCGCGCCGCCAATGTCGACACGCGCTATGTGCGTCAGTCCGGCGGTAAGGGCCAGTTCGCGCACGTCAAGCTCACGGTCGAACCGAACGAGCCCGGCAAGGGCTATGAGTTCGTCAACCAGATCACCGGCGGCGCGATCCCGAAGGAGTATATCCCCAGTGTCGATCAGGGCATTCAGGGCGCGATGCAGGCGGGCGTGCTCGCCGGCTATCAGGTCGTGGACGTCAAGGTCACGCTGGTCGACGGCTCCTTCCACGAGGTTGACTCCTCCGAGCTGGCGTTCAAGATCTGCGGCAGCATGGCGTTCAAGGAGGCCTGCCAGAAGGCCGGTCCCACCCTGCTCGAGCCGATCATGAAGGTCGTTGTCACCGCGCCGGAAAGCTATATGGGCGATGTGATGGGCGATATCAACGCCCGCCGCGGCCAGATCTCCGGTTCGGACATCCGCAACGGCGCTGCCATCGTCACGGCGGACGTTCCCCTCAGTTCCATGTTTGGTTATGCCACGGATCTGCGCAGCAAGACCCAGGGCCGCGCCACCTACAGCATGGAGCCCAGCCACTTCATCGAGCTGCCCAAGTCTCTGCAGGAGAAGATCATCCACGCGAGCAACTAACGCAACAGGCACGAAAGTGCTTTGCATATAACCGCAACTCGAAAGAAAAAGGAATTTTTGAAAAACCAATTCTACTAGGAGGAAATTCTAATGGCGAAACAGACTTTCAACAGAACCAAGCCTCATGTCAACATCGGTACCATCGGCCACATCGACCATGGTAAGACCACCCTGACCGCCGCCATCACCAAGGTGCTGGCTCTGGCCGATCCCGAAGCCGCTGAGTTCACCGCTTACGACCAGATCGACAAGGCCCCCGAGGAGAAGGCTCGTGGTATCACGATCAACACCGCGCACGTTGAGTATCAGACCTATGACCGCGTGGGCAAGGACGGCCAGCAGATCCAGGGCCGCCACTATGCGCACGTTGACTGCCCGGGCCACGCCGACTATATCAAGAACATGATCACCGGCGCTGCTCAGATGGACGGCGGCATCCTCGT
>CAMJHX010000076.1 GCA_946405655.1 uncultured Clostridia bacterium | reverse complement strand
TACAGGCGGGCGCTTCGCAACCCGCCCTACGACCGGATCGGACAAAACACGATTGCGCCGAAGACCGGCAATTTGGCACCCCCCCGGCTTGCGTGGGACGTCGAGGACGCCGTCCCCTACGAATAAAACTGCCGCACTGCGCCCGCGCGGTGGATGAGGGGCGCCCCCCGCTTCGACCAAGCCGGGCAAAGCCCGGTGCGATCAAAGCGAGTAATTCAAAGGAGAGCCGCAAAGCGGCTCTCCTTTGAGGCTTATAAATGCCACAGCGTATCCAGCCAATTGGCGCGGTTCTGGATCCATCTGAGATTCGCGCGCGCGGCGTCGGCGGTGTAGCTGTCCTTGCGGTTCATATCCCGCGCGAACTGGTCGATGAGCGCGTTCTCCTCGGCGATGCACTTGGCCACGCCGTTCGGACCGCCGATCTCCGCCCAGCGGATCTTCACGATCTCGCGGAACCAGCTCTGCTTATAGAGGATGATGAACCACGGGTTCGAGCGGTCGCCGTAGCTGCTGATGAAGCTGGAGGAGCGGAAGGCGCTGGCGAAGAAGCTCCCCGTCGCGCTGCCGGAGCAGGTCCACTCAAAGTCCCACGGCGCGGTGAAGGTGAGCTTCGGGAACCTGCTGCCCTCGGAGAAGTCCACGCACATATAGAAGCTGCCCTCGCCGCAGTCGAAGTCGCACATGATCTCATAGAGAATGTACAGATCCGCCATCGAGCGCACGTCCGCCACGGCGCTCACGCAGTCCTTCGCGTTGGTGTAAGAGGAGGGGACCACGTTGTAATCCGTGTCGAACGTCAGATAATTGCCCTTCTCGCAGGCCTCGTACAGAATGCGGAACACCCCGCGGATGTATTTTGCGATGAAGTCCACCTGCGCCTGACTGAAGGTGTCGCTCTTCACAGAATAGTCGTTGCCGCGGAAGGTGCGGGTGTTGCCGGTGATGTCGGTCACGCGCGCGCCCTCATAGGTCATGCGGAAGCACGGCTCCTCGGAGTAATTGTCGATCTCCACGAGATAGCCGACGCGCACGTCCGTGTTGCCGTCCTCGGGCTCGGCGACGTTCACGCGGTTTTTGTTCACCTGCTGCTGCTCGCACAGGAGATACACGCCCATGTACTTCCCATTCAGGAAGAGGTTCACATACTGCCCGTCCGAGCAGTAATAGCCGTCGCGGTCGACGATCATGCGGCCCATGCGCAGGGCGATGCCGTTCTTGAGCGAATCGACCGTGCCGCCGTTGTTGATCAGCAGCACCCAGCTTTTGCATTTGGCGCCGTCGTTCAGGCCGAGCAGATTCACCTTGCTGTCGAACTTGATGCGGTAGGGCACCTGATGCGTGCGGATCATGCTCACGTTGCCGTAGTAGCTCGCGGAGTTGCCGCGCACGCGCACGCCGCCGGCCACGTCCGAGATCGCCTGGCTGTTCGGCACGTTGTAGGCGCTGACCTTGCAGTTTACATAATTTTCTCTGCTCAGCACCTCATAGCCCCCGGCGTCGATGCTCAGCACGGGGATCGAGGTGCTGGTATAGCCCTTGAACTGGCTCGGCACGGGCGCGAAGGGCTCGGTGTACCAGCCGCCGCGCGCGAGCACCTCCTCCAGATTCTTCAGCTGGATGACGGAGGAGCCCGTCGCGCTGTAAACGCGGATCACGGGATAGCGGTACCAGCCCTGCGCCTCCATCTCGGCGAGCTGCTGCGCGGGGAATTCCCTGCTCGTGTTGTCCGGATAATAGAGCGTGATCGTCTCCGAGAGCGTCACGGCCTTGCGCGCGCTGGGATCCGCCATGCGGATGAGGATCGCCGAGGCCTCCGAGCGCAGGATCGACTGGTCGGGCTTTGCCTCGCCCAGCGCGTCATAGCCCGTCAGAATGCCGGCGCGGTAGAAGCGATACATCGCGTCGTGGCAGGCGTCTCCCTCCCGCACGTCCGGGATCGAGCCCTCGGGGATCTCGTTGATCGCCTCCAGCGCCTCAGCGGGGAAGGCGTTCGAGAGCAGAATGGTGAAGAACGCGCGCGTGACGGGCGTGTTGTAGTCCGTGCGCTCGGCGTCGAGAATGCCGTTTGCGAGCGCGTAGTCCACGTAGACCTGATACCACGCTCTGCCCTGCTCGAAGCTTTCGCCGCCGGTCTGATAGACGCTGTGCATGCGCGCCGCGAGCGTGATGCACTCGGCGACGGTCAGCTTGCCCGCCGGCGCGAAGGAGGTCTCCGTCATGCCGCGGATCAGCCCGAAGCTCGTGGCCTTCGCCACGTTTTCATAGTACCATGCCGTCCTCGGCACGTCGGTAAAGCGCCCGTCGTAGGGGGTCTTCTCCGTGAAATTCTGCAGTCCCGCGTCCGCCAGCGCAGTCGAAGCGAGCAGCGCCGCGAGCAGCAGCACCGTCAAAAACACGGTCAGAGCTCTTTTCATACAACCATTCCTCTCTCTGTGGGTTTGCCTCATTGTAACATAGCATTTTTCGACACGCAACCGCGTTTTGTCCGGTTTCGGCACGTTTTTTGCCCCGGTTGCGCCCGTTGTCAATCGCCGGTTGACAAATTGCAAAGCCCGCTGTATGGTGTTTTCATGGATGCCGGGGTATGCTTGAGCCATCCAAACGGAAAGGAGGATCACCATGATCCTTGCAGACAAAATCATCGACCTGAGAAAGAAGAACGGCTGGTCGCAGGAGGAGCTCGCCGAGAAGCTCGGCGTCAGCCGCCAGAGCATCTCCAAATGGGAGGGCGCGCAGTCCGTCCCGGATATGAACCGCATCCTCGCCATGTCCGATCTCTTCGGCGTCACCACCGATTACTTATTAAAGGATGCGCTCGAGGCAAATCCGCCCGAAGAGCTCCCCACGGACAGCGACCTGGAGGAGCCCCTCCGCCGCGTGGAGATGGAGGAGGCGAACGACTTTCTGCGCACGCGCATCGTCGCCGCCGCGCGCATCGCCCTCGGCGTGGCGCTGTGCATCCTCTCACCGATCGTGCTCATCCTGCTCGAGGTCGCGCAGGAATACGGCCTGCTCGCCCTCACGGAGAATCAGGCCACGGGCATCGGCGCCGTCGTTCTGTTTCTGTGCATCGGCGCGGCGCTCCCGCTCTTCATCACGAGCGGCATTCGTCTCAGCCGGTATGACGCGCTCGAGAAGCAGGCGCTCGACACGGCCTACGGCGTCGACGGCATGGTGCGCGAGCGCCGCGACCAGTATGCGCCGACCCATACCCGTCTTCTGGTTCTCGGTATCGTGCTCTGTGTGCTCTCCGTGCTTCCGATCTTCCTCATGCTCCTGTTCTTTGGGGATGACAATGACTTTGCCATGGTCTGCGGCGCGGCGGCGCTGCTCGCCATCGTCGCGGCGGGCGTCTACATGATCGTGCGCACCTGCGTCCGTCAGGCGGGGTACGGCATCCTCCTGCAGGACGGGGAATACAGCCCCGCCCGCAAGGCGGAGAACCGCCGCAACGAGCCGATCTCCGCCGTCTACTGGGCGCTCGCGCTCGCAATCTACCTCGCCTGGAGCTTCATCACCATGCAGTGGCAGACCACCTGGATCGTCTGGCCCATCGCCGGCGTCCTCTACGGCGTGGTAGAAGCGGTCCTGCGGCTGAGCAGGAAAAATAGTTAACATAATATTGAATTAGTAGTTAGGAATTAGGAATTAGGAATGTTTCGCCTCGAATACTGGTGAATTCCTAATTCCTAATTCCTCATTCCTAATTATTTCACATTGTGATATAATATCGCTATCCTGATTTTGAGGCGATCCCATGCGAGCCAAACCCGACCGTCGTACGTATCTGACCCAGACGCCCATTCCGCGGCTGATCTGGTCGCTTGCCGTGCCCACGATCATCTCCATGCTCGTCACGGGCATCTATAACAGCGCCGATACCTAC
Organism: uncultured Clostridia bacterium; assembly: GCA_946405655.1. Taxonomy (GTDB): domain Bacteria; phylum Bacillota; class Clostridia; order Oscillospirales; family Oscillospiraceae; genus CAG-103. Next base: position 2,570 of record CAMJHX010000076.1, on the reverse strand, counting down.
TTCGTCGGCAGGATCTCCACGCAGGCGACCGCCGCGGTCGGTCTCGTCTTCTCCGTCATGGCGATCATCCAGGCGCTCGGCTTCTTCTGCGGCCACGGCTCCGGCAACAGCCTCGCGCGCATGCTCGGCGCGGGCAGAGGGCAGGACGCCAACGAGATGGCCGCCACGGGCTTTGCCCTCGCGCTGCTGCTCGGCGCCGCCGTCGCCCTTGTCGGCAATCTCTTCGCCGGGCCGATCGCGGATTTCCTCGGCGCCACGGACTCCGCCCGGGCGGACACCGTCGCCTATATGCGCATCATCCTCCTCGGCGCGCCCTTCATGATGGGGCAGTTTGTCATCAACAATCAGCTCCGCTTTCAGGGCAGCGCCATGTATGCCATGATCGGCCTTATGGTCGGCGCGGTCATGAACATCGGGCTCGACCCGCTTCTCATGTTCACCTTCGGTCTCGGCGTGCGCGGCGCCGCGATCGCCACCGTCATGGGGCAGCTCTCGAGCTTCTTCGCCCTCCTCATCGGCAGCCGCAGGGGAGAGAACATTCGCCTGAATCTCAAAAACGTGCGCCTCACCGGGAAAAATCTCCTCGAGATCACGAACGGCGGCATGCCGTCGCTCGCGCGGCAGGGGCTCGCCGCGGTGTCCACGCTGCTGCTCAACCGCTTCGCCCGCGTCTATGGGGGCGACGCCGCCATCGCCGGCATGAGCATCGTCACGCGCATCCTCATGCTGAACGTCTCCGTCCTCATCGGCTTCGGGCAGGGCTTCCAGCCCGTCTGCTCGTTCAACTACGGCGCGGGACTGAATCGCCGCGTGCGCGAGGCGTTTTTCTACTGCCTCAAAATCGGCACGGTCATGATGACGATCGCGGGCGCGCTCTGCGTCCTCTTCGCGCCGACGGTCGTGGGCTTCTTCCGCGATGATCCCGCCGTCATCCCCATCGGCGCACGGGCGCTGCGCTGGCAGGCGTCGGTTCTGCCGCTGCTCACCACGTCGATCCTCACCAATATGCTCCTCCAGTCCATGGGCAAGGGGCTCAAGGCGTCGATCACGTCCTCGGCGCGCAACGGCATCTTCTTCATCCCGCTCATCCTCACGCTGCCGCACTTTTTCGGTCTCACCGGCGTCGAAATGACGCAGGCGTGGGCAGACGTCCTCGCCTTCCTCCTCGCCGTCCCGATGGCATGGAGCGAGCTCCGATACCTGAAAACGGACAGACTCGATCAACGCTGAGTTTTTAAGACTCGGCGTTTTTCTTTTATGTACCGCACCAAGACCGGAAGCCCGCTTCCTCCGGTTTTCAACAATCTCCGAAGTTTTCAACAACCCCGTGCCGCTTTCTTTCTGGCTGTGAGGCTGGATGTGTATGTGGATTTGATGATGGTTCTGCGTCTGGAGCTGGATCTGGGCTGGTGCTGGTTTCTTTTTTGTTTGTATCTGTATTTGGCATGCAAACCGATGCATTTGCATTTTCCTGCGCCTTTTCCCACCGCCGCAGCGCGTTCTGCCGGCGCTTTTCGCTCACCTCGGCGTATCGCTGCGCATCATAATCCACCATCGGCCGCAGCACGTCCCATATGACGCCGAACATGGTATCCTCGATCACCGGCTCCTCACCGTCGCGTGCATAGCGGATCAGAGCGCGAAAAAGCCGCCCCGTCGCCGCATCGTCCAGCCGGTCGAGAAACGAAAGCCGATCAAAATAAAGCATCACGCCGGGCAACTTCTTGTTGTTCATGGAATGCCTCCTTTTTTGTGTTTCTGATGCGATTCTAGGCATTCCGAGAGCATTTGACCACGACATGTTTTTCGCCCGCTCAGCGACGGAATATCAACAAAAATCAGCCCGTTTTTACCCACATTCGGTCAAATGGGTTGTAACGCGCATAGTTTAACCATAATAATATTATGTAAAACATAATCAGAGCCGAGAACCACAAAAGAACCGCCGCATCCAGGCGGATCCGCACGGTGTCCCCAATCCTGTCATCCTGAGCGCAGCGAAGCGGAGTCGAAGGATCTTGGCACCGCAGGGAAAGAGAGACAGGCGTTTCCGCGACTGCCGGACCGAAACAGAACTGTAGGGGCGCTTCACGAAGCGCCCGCGGGCGACCGCAGGTCGCCCCTACAGCAAACCAACTGCACTGCGATTGCGCCGAACAATGGTGGTTCATTGAGCCTGCCCTGCACGGGCGGATACTATCCGCCCCTACGTGGGTGTGCCGCATCTACCGTAGGGGCCGACGCCCTCGGCGGCCCGCGCAGAACGAGCCGAATCCACTGCCGCACCCCGGCGAATCCGCACCATCTCACCATCCGCCGTAGGGCGGGTCGCTTGCGCCCGCCGCCTCTTACCGGCTGCAGGATTTTACAGGCGGGCGCTTCGCAGCCCGCCCTACGACTGAACTGGACAAAAATGCGGATGCGCCGAAGACCGCAATTTGGCAGCTCCCGGCTTGCGCGGGCGCACAAATTAATTATGGCGCCATTCAAAAGACAGCAAAAATCCCGGGCAATCTACGATTACCCGGGATTTTTGCGTATAAAAAACCCACGCGAGCTTTCGCGTGGTC
>CAMJHX010000075.1 GCA_946405655.1 uncultured Clostridia bacterium | reverse complement strand
TTCAGCTGCGATTTCTGCTCGGCGGTGAGGGCGCTCTCGTCGATCTGCGCCATCACGCCTTCATAGCCCTCGCGCGCGGCCTCGGCGAGGCGGGAGATGAGCAGCTCGGTATAGGCTCCGTCCGTGCGTGGAAACAGATTGATCATCTGCTCGACGGAGGCACGACGCAGAAGCTCCATCTGCTCGTCCAATTCGGAGAGGCCTGCCACGCCGTCCAGCGAGACCTGATTGGCAGGATTTAAGAAACTGTCAACCATTTCATACAGCCGACGGATGCTGTCGGCACGCGTCTGACCCTCGTACTCGGTGAAAGCAGTGACGATGTGAACTGCGACGGGATTCTCCCCCTCGTACTGTCGGACAAAATCCGCCATATACAAAACCTGATCCCCGTCATCCCAGCACTGGGCGTCCACCGGCGCTCCGCGCACGGTGCAGGTTTCCTGAAAGCTTTCGCTGTTGAACGGCGCAGCGCCGGTGCGCAGGTCGAGCCGCTCGTAGAACACCATGGCTGCGTTGTTTTTGCTCTGAACATTTCGTGCAAGATCCACAGAGAGGAGCGTGCCGTCGGCATCCAGAAACGCCTGGCCGTCGAAGCTGCCCGAGCCGTCATCGGAAAGAATCTGATCGGCATCCGTCCCGGTCAGGATGCTTTCGATTTCCGATTGCAGCAGATCCTCGGTGTGATCGCCGTAGAGCTGCATGGATTCCCCGTCCACATCCCGGAACACGAGCTCGGTCGCAAATGGCTCCGCCGCCGGGCGGTCGGTGAGGAAGAAGACCGCGGACACAATCAGCGCGAGGACGGCGGCGAGAACGAGCCAGAAGGCGGGCTTTTTGTAGTTCAGCACGGCCTTGATGCGGGGCTTCACGCCGATCTCGCCGAAGGCGACGGGGAACGTGAAGGCGCTGCCGCGCGGACTGCTGCAGTCGAGCAGCGCCTGCGAATAGGCGGCTCTGCCCTCGCGGTCGAGGCCGCGGACGGCGTGCTCGTCGCAGGCGAGCTCCAGATCGCGGCAGAAGAGGACATACGCGAGCCACAGCAGCGGGTGGAACCAATAGACGCTCAAAAGCAGCCAGCCGAGGAGCTTCCACCAGTTGTCGCCCCGGACGATGTGCGCGCGCTCGTGCGCGAGGATATAGACGTTCTGCTCATCGTCCCAGCCGTACGGAAGATAGATGCGCGGGGAGAACAGCCCGAGGACGAAGGGCGTGTCGATCTCGTCGCAGAGCCAGACGCCGTTTGCCAGACGCACGGAGGCGCGCAGGCGGCGGCGCAGGCGCAGATCGCTGAGCCCTGCCCAGAGGAGCATGGCGATCATGCCCGCAAGCCAGACGCGGCTGAGCACGGCGGTGAGATCCGGCGCGGCGGGCGTCGGTTCCGCAGGTGCGGCAGGCGTCAGCGGCGCAGGGACGACGCTCGGGGCTTCCTGCGTCGGGAGAACGACGCCCGGCATCTCCTGCACGGTCCGGACAACCGTCTCAGGCGGGGGCATGAGGCTCGCGCGCCAGTGGATCTGCGCCGGGCAAATGAGCCGGAACGCCACCAGCGCCCAGAGCAGACAGACGAGGCGCTTCGGCGCGTTTTTCAGCAGCAGTCGCAGCGCGGCCACCACCAGCACCAGCACGCTCGCATAGAGCCCCATGCGCGCAAGCTGCAAAAACAGCTGCTCCATGGTCAGCCCTCCTCCCGATAGCGGTCGATCATGCGCTGCAGCTCGTCCACCTCCGGCGCGGTGAGCTTCTTTCCGGCGGCGAAGGCGGAGAGGAAGGCGGGCAGCGAGCCGGAGAACGCCTCCTCGACGAATTGCGTGCTCTGCATGCTGTCATACTCCGCGCGCGTGACGATGACGCGCACCGTGCCGTGGTCGTTCACAAACAGCCCGCGGTCGCAGAGCTTTTTGAGGACGGTATAGGTCGTGGATTTCTTCCAGCCGAGCTCCGCCTCACAGAGCTTCACCAGCTCCGGCGAGGAGAGCGGCGCATTGGCCCAGATGAGCTCGGCAAAGCGCGTTTCAATCGCGCCGAGTCGTTTGGTTTCCATGGGAACGCCTCCTTTTTCAGTCTATCGGTAACCGACTAGCTTCAGTCTATCATCGACAGACTGAAATGTCAAGGGGGAAAATGCAAAATGATGCGCCGCATTGAGACAGAACTGTAGGGGCGACCTGCGGTCGCCCGCCTGTATGCAGTTGGTTTTCTGCCAATTCGCCGACAAATGGCAACCCTGTCACATCGTCCTGCGCGGGCGACCACAGGTCGCCCCTACAGCGGATCTGCGTACAGACGATATTCGCCCGGGAATGGCGCGGCAATCGGTACGGCCTGCGCGGGTCGTCGAGGACGCCGACCCCTACGACGGGGTGCGGCGCACCTACGTAGGGCGGATCGTATCCGCCAGCTGATGAAGCTAAGCCTTCCCCCAGGGGAAGGCATGGGTGTGGGTGCGGCATTTCCCCTACTCTGACAACCTTCTGACACAGCTTGCGTTGGGTATGGCATGGTGCTATAATATAGTGTCATTTAATTTGGCTTCCACTAAAACCATTAGTGGGGCAAGGAGGAATACAATGAAGAACACTGAAAAAACCATGGACAAGATCGTGGCGCTGTGCAAGGGCCGGGGCTTTGTTTACCCGGGCTCCGAGATCTACGGCGGCCTTGCAAACTCCTGGGACTACGGCCCGCTCGGCGTGGAGCTGAAGAACAACGTCAAGCGCGCGTGGTGGAAGAAGTTTGTGCAGGAGAACCCCTACAACGTGGGTCTCGACTCCGCCATCCTCATGAACCCGCAGGTCTGGGTGGCCTCCGGCCACGTGACGACCTTCAACGATCCGCTGATCGACTGCAAGGGCTGCCACGCCCGTCACCGCGCCGACAAGCTGATCGAGGAGTGGGCGAAGGAGAACGACCCGACCGTCAACGTCGAGGCCATGACGAACGAGGACATGGTTGCGTTCATCCGCGAGAAGGGCGTTGCCTGCCCCGTCTGCGGCAAGAGCGATTTTACCGATATCCGCAAGTTTAACCTCATGTTCAAGACCCATCAGGGCGTGACCGAGGACACCGCGTCCGAGGTCTATCTCCGCCCCGAGACGGCGCAGGGCATCTTCGTGAACTTCAAGAACATCCAGCGCACCACGCGCCGGAAGATCCCCTTCGGCGTCTGCCAGATCGGCAAGAGCTTCCGCAACGAGATCACGCCGGGCAACTTCATCTTCCGCATCCGCGAGTTCGAGCAGATGGAGCTCGAGTTCTTCTGCGAGCCGGACACCGACCTCGAGTGGTTCCAGTACTGGCGCGAGTTCTGCCACAAGTGGCTGCAGGAGCTCAAAATGTCGGACGAGAATCTCCGCCTGCGCGACCATGAGCCGGAGGAGCTGAGCTTCTACTCCAAGGCGACGACCGACTTTGAGTACCTCTTCCCGTTCGGCTGGGGCGAGCTCTGGGGCGTCGCCGACCGCACGAACTACGACCTGACGCAGCACATCGAGCACTCCGGCCAGGACCTCGATTACTTCGATCAGGAGAAGAACGCGCACTATGTGCCCTACGTCATTGAGCCCTCCCTCGGCGCTGACCGCGTGACGCTCGCGTTCCTGTGCGAGGCGTATGACGAAGAGGTCGTGGACGAGGCGAAGAACGACACGCGCGTCGTGATGCACTTCCACCCCGCCCTCGCGCCGTTCAAGTGCGCGGTGCTGCCGCTCTCGAAGAAGCTCTCCGCTCCCGCGACCGAGCTCTACCACAAGCTGCAGAAGCAGTTTATGTGCGACTACGACGAGGCCGGCTCCATCGGCAAGCGCTACCGCCGTCAGGACGAGATCGGCACGCCCTTCTGCGTGACGTTCGACTTCGACAGCGAGACCGACGGCTGCGTGACCGTCCGCGACCGCGACACGATGCAGCAGGAGCGCATCCCCATGGACGAGCTCGAAAGCTACATCGCGAGCCGCATCGTCTTTTAAGCCATGCCGCAGGTTCTGCCCACGCCCCCGGAGCGGGAGGAGCCCGAGCATCCGGGATTTCAGATCGTGCGCTGGCTCAAGCCCTTCGGCAGCGGACTGGTGCTGCTGATCTTCATCCTGTTTCTGGTCTATGCCTTCTCCACCGGACGCGCGCCGATCAAGGGCTATACCCCGCCGCACGACGGGGCATACTACGCCCAGCATCTCGACGAGCTCGTCGATGAGCTGAACGGCACGGTGCTCCCGCTCGTCGATCCCGAGGCCGGCGCCGAGGTGACCGGCGACACCGTGACCGTCACCATCCCGAAGGACAGCTTCGTGCCGACGAGAGCCGCGGTGCTGCGGTACTTTGATTCGCAATTGGTACAATTTGAAGAATCTAAATAGAAAAGAGTGAACACTTTATGAAAGACGGATTCCTGAAAGTCGCCGCCGCAGCGCCGATGCTGCGCGTCGCCGACCCCATGTACAACGCAGAGCAGATCATCGAGGTCATGAAAAAGGCCGACAAGGAGGGCGTGAAGGTCCTCGTGTTCCCGGAGCTGAGTCTCACGGGCGCGACCTGCGGCGATCTGTTCTACCAGAACACGCTGCTGCGCGGCGCGCTCGCCGCGCTCGAGCAGGTGGCGGACGCCTCCACCGGCATGGACATGCTGATCTTCGTGGGTCTGCCCGTGGAGAAGGGCGCGAAGGTCTATGACTGCGCCGCCGCGATCTCTGACGGCAGCGTGCTCGGCCTCGTCCCCGCCGAGAACGTGAGCGACAAGCACTTCACCGCCGGCTGCGACTGCGTGACGGAGCTGTACCTCTTCGACGAGCCGGTGCTCTTCGGCTCGAAGCTGCTGTTCGACTCCAACGTGATGCCCGACCTGAAGGTCGCGGCGCAGATCGGCGCGGACGCGGACGCTCCTGTGGCTCCCGTCGCGGCGCACGCCCTCGCGGGCGCGACCGTGATCGCGCAGCTGAGCGGGTTCCAGATGAGCATGTATTCCGCCGGCGTGATGCCTGCCTCCATCAAGGAGCAGAGCCGCCGCCTGATGGCGGGCTACGTCATGGCCGCCCCCGGCTTCGGCGAGAGCAGCACCGACGCGACCTACTCCGGACTCTGCGCCGTGACGGAGCTCGGCCGCATCCTCGCCTGCAAGGAAGACGGCTGCACTTACGTCTCCACCGAGCTCGACATCGAGCTGATGGTCGCCGCCCGCCGCAAGGCGAAGAACTTTGAGGGCTGCGCGTGCGAATACACCGAGCTCGGCTGGGGCGAGGAGCTCGCCGACACGACCCTCACCCGCCCGTTCGGCAAGTATCCCTACCGTCCCGCGGACGAGAAGGACTACCACGCGGCGGCAAAGCGCCTGCTGCACATGCAGGCCAGCGCTCTCGTGCGCCGCATGCAGTACGCCGGGCTGAAGCACTCCGTCGTCGGCATCTCCGGCGGCGTGGACTCCACGCTCGCCGTCATCATCTGCGCCGAGGCCGCGAAGATGATGGGCCTGCCGAAGGACACCGTCACCGCCGTGACCATGCCCTGCTTCGGCACCACCGACCGCACGAAGTCCAACGCGATCATCGTCTCCGAGCAGCTCGGCGCGACGGTGCGCGTGATCGACATCGGCGAGAGCGTCATGCAGCACTTCAAGGACATTGACCACGACCCGGAGAACCGCAACGTGGTTTACGAAAACGCGCAGGCGCGCGAGCGCACCCAGATCCTCATGGACATCGCCAACGGCTTTGCCGACGGCGGCATCCACGTCGGCACCGAGGATATGTCGGAGTTCGCCGACGGCTGGTGCACCTACAACGGCGACCACATCTCCATGTACGACGTGAACGCCGGCTCCACCAAGACGATGGTGCAGATGGTCGTGCGCTACGTCGCCGAGACGACGGACGACAAGGTGCTCGCGGACGCACTGTTTGACGTGCTCGACACGCCCGTCTCCCCCGAGCTTCTGCCCCCGACCCGCAACGGCGAGATCGCGCAGAAGAGCGAGGAGTCCGTCGGCCCCTACAATCTGCAGGACTTCTTCCTCTACTACCTCGTGGAGCAGGGCTTCACGCCCGGCAAGGTGCTTCGCCTCGCCGACATCGCCTACGGCGACGAGTTTGACCACGAGACGCTCAAGAAGTGGCTGCGCAGCTACTGCAAGCGCTTGTTCAGCCAGCAGTTCAAGCGCTCCTGTCTGCAGGACGGCCCCACGCTCGTGAACTTCTCCCTAAGCCCCCGCACGGGCTTCCTCATGCCCTCGGACGGCTCGCCGGAGCTGTATTTTGCTACGGTCGACGCGCTGGAGTAATCCCCTATATATCAAAGAGACTGTTGCATAACGCAGCAGTCTCTTTCTATTTGTTTTGAGCAGTAAATAAGCGTGTCATCCTGAGCGAAACGAAGTGGAGTCGAAGGATCTCGGCAGCGCAGTTGGATAGAACTGAACGTTCTGTTTTGCTGCCGTGCCAAGATCCTTCGACTCCGCGCTGACGCGCTCCGCT
>CAMJHX010000074.1 GCA_946405655.1 uncultured Clostridia bacterium | reverse complement strand
TTTGCCGCTCTCAGAGAGCATCTGCAGCGCCTCGCTCTGGTCAAAGCCGAGCAGGTGCATACTGACCCAAAAGGTCTGAATCGCAGCCGAGGCCAGACGACGCTTGACCGCTTCGATGCGCAGGGCGTCCTCCGTCACCGTGCGGCCGGCGGTACGCTGCGTGAGCACCAGGCCCTCCCGCTCGAGCTCGGCAAAGGCGCGCTGCATCGTGTTCGGATTCACGCCGGCATCTGCGGCGAGCTCACGCACCGACGGCAGCCGGGAGCCCAGCGGAAACTCGCCAGATACAATGGCGAGCTTGATGTGCTCCACTAGCTGGGAATAAACCGGCAGGTCGCTGCGGATATTCCATCGCATCCGATCGCCCCCCTTGTACTTTTGTATTAGGTTATTAATACAATAACACAGGCGCATGATTCTGTCAATAGAAAAACGCTGACGAAATTCGTCAGCGTTTTATATATTGGATTCCAATCAATCCGCCGAGAGCGTCACATTCAGATGCACCGGATTATGGTCGGTGAAGGCAAAGCCCGCGTCTACGGTCTCGACGCTGTTGAGCTGCACGTTCGGCGAAAGAATGAACCCGTCGATCACATAATACTGCGTGGCAGGGTCGCTCGGATCATAGGGCATGTTGAGCAGACGGCAGGTCGGCGTGGCGGTATCATAAGCAAACTGCCAGCCCTCGCCGGGGAGGTTGGAGTCATCCAGCAGGCCGGGCGTCCAGAGCTCACTGTTCTTCACCGGATAGACGTCCAGTCCGCCCGGGAAGGTCTGGTTGAAGTCGCCTCCGGCGATGACGTAGTTTCCGGCCTCATACTGCTCGCGCAGGAACTCCACCAGCACCTTGGTCTGCGCGGCCTTACCCTCGCCGTCGTCATATGCCTCGAGATGGAGATTGACGAGGACAAGCTTTTTATCGCTGCCCTCCAGCGGGAAGGTGGTCACGAGCAGGCAGCGCTTGAGGTTCGCGGTGGAAATCGGCCACGAAAAAGGGCTTGGCAGCGCCACACGCTCGGCAGCGTCAACATTCTGAGCAGTACTCAGCGTGAATAATCCGCTCGAGACCTTGCCCAGCGGCGGCCACGGGAACGGCACAAACGCGCATTTATAGTTGAGCGCATAGAAATTCATCAAACCGGTCGCATCAGCGATGGCAGCCGTCTCTTTGACACCGTAGCTGCGCGTGGAGCCGGAGTCGACCTCCTGCAGAATGCTGAAATCAGCGTCGACACTCTGAATCTGCGCAATAATGCCCTCCATGTTTTTCTCCACCACAGACTTACTGTCCGGACGCGTCTGCTCGCCGCCGTCCATGAAGAAATCAGATTCCTTTCCGAGCGCGCCATAACCGATGTTCCAGCTGAGTACGTCAATTTCATCGCCTTCGGCGAAGGTACGGCTGCTCTCCGAGCGGTCCAGCATCAGATTCACATCGGCTCCTGCGGACTTCGGATCCAATTGCGTGACGGTCAGAAACGCAAAGAAAGCTGCGATCAGAAGCACAAGAATCAGAAGGAAGATCCCGATGCCTTTCAACACTTTTTTCATTGCGGTACACCTCTGTATCTCAGGATGAGAAAAGTATACCACACATTGTCGGACAAGAAAAGAGCTATCTGTTCAGAATCCAGACGCCGAGATTGAGATAGGCGGCAAAGAGCAGCCAGAGCAGATACGGGATCTGCAGTCTCGCCGCGGTGACGCTGGTCCTTTCAAACTCGGACGTCATTTTCGCAACCAGAATCAGCAAAGCAACAAGCCACGCCAGACTCAAAAGCCGCAGCTGCCAGAGAAAGAAAAGCAGCGGCCAGAGGAAATTCGCTGCAAGCTGCACGCCCCAGATCGTGACGGCTCGGCGGCGGCGCACGCCATCGCTCTTTCTCCAGACGATCGCCATGCCGACGCCCATGAGCAGATAGAGGATCGTCCATGCGACCGGAAACACCCAGCCCGGCGGAGAGAGCGGCGGCTGACGCAGGGCGGAAAATGCCTCCATCTCCCCCTGCGTGATCACGCTCGAGAGGCCGCCGACCAGCAGCGCCAGCGCGGAAAAGCCGACGTATGGTCTGATTTTCGTCCACATTCCAAATCACCTCAATTGCATATTTGCCAAGATACCGAAGTTTATGCACCGGGCGGACAAAAAATCACGCAAAGCGCCGAAAATGGCATCGCTGCTTGCTTTTCCGAAGCAAATCGATTAAAATAGCGCTGTTATATTCTGATAATATAAGCCTTTGGAGGAGATTCCTTTGTACGACATTTTGAAAACCGTCGATCCCGAGCTTTACGCGAGCATGGAGCGCGAGCTGAAGCGTCAGCGCAATCACATTGAGCTCATCGCATCCGAAAACTTCACCAGCCTTGCCGTCATGGAGGCTATGGGCAGCCATCTGACGAACAAGTACGCCGAGGGTTATCCCGGCGCACGTTATTACGGCGGGTGTGATTTCGTCGACGAGGTAGAGCAGATTGCGATCGACCGCGCGAAGGCACTCTTCGGCGCAGAGCATGCTAACGTGCAGCCCCACTCCGGCGCGCAGGCAAACATCGCCGTGTACGCGGCGCTGCTGCAGCCGGGCGACAGGATCCTCGGCATGGATCTTGCACACGGCGGTCATCTGACGCACGGCAGCAAGGCCAGCGTTTCCGGCCGTTATTACGAGCCGCATTACTACGGCGTCTCGAAGGAAACCGAGACCATCGATTATGACGAGGTCGCCCGCATTGCCGACGAGGTAAAGCCGAAGCTCATCGTGGCCGGCGCAAGCGCCTATCCCCGTCTGATCGACTTCAAGAAGTTCCGCGAGATCGCAGACAGCGTCGGAGCGTATCTTCTCGTCGACATGGCGCACATCGGTGGTTTGGTCGCCGGCGGCGTGCACCCCTCCCCCGTTCCGTACGCCGACGTCGTGACGAGCACGACGCACAAGACCCTCCGCGGTCCCCGCGGCGCGATCATTCTCTGCAAGGAGGAGCTCGCCAAGAAGATCGACAGCGGCGTCTTCCCGCGCACGCAGGGCGGCCCGCTCATGCACATCATCGCGGCGAAGGCCATCTGCCTCAAGGAGGCCATGGAGCCGAAGTTCCAGATGGATCAGATCCAGGTCGTGCGCAACGCGAAGGCCATGGCGCAGACGCTGCTGGACGGCGGCGTTCGCCTCGTCTCCGGCGGCACGGACAACCACCTGATGCTCATGGACGTGAACAGCCGCGGTCGTACCGGACGCGAGGTGCAGGAACTGCTGGATCGCGCGAACATCACTGCGAACAAGAACGCCATCCCCTTCGACACGCTCCCCGTGAAAGAGACGAGCGGCGTTCGTCTCGGCACGCCTGCGAGCACAGCCCGCGGCATGAAGGAGGACGACATGGTCGCCGTTGCAAACGGTATTCTCCGCCTCATCAACGAGGGCGATGCTGCCGTAGCCGAGGTGCGCGACATGGTGCTCGAACTCTGCGAGCGCTTCCCGCTTTATCCTGAGATCTAAAACCAGATAGTTAAAAGCTGTCTTCCTATGATCGGAAGACAGCTTTTTTATTGATACGCCTTGAGCGCGGCTCTCGCAGCCTCCTGCTCAGCCTCTTTTTTGCTGCGCCCGTCGCCGCGGCCGATCTCCTCATCATTGAGGAAGACTGCCATGGTGAAGCGCTTCATATGATCCGGGCCGGAGGACTCGACCAGCTCATAGCGAATGTGCTGATCCGCCTTGCGCTGAATAACCTCCTGCAGCTCGGTCTTATAGTCCTTCACGTGATGAATCTCGCCCTCTTCCACACCGGCTAGGATGTGTCCGAGGATGAAGGTGCGCGCGGGCTCCAGTCCGCCGTCGAGATACATGGCGGCGATGACCGCCTCGACCGCGTCCGCCAGGATGGACGGGCGCGCTCTGCCGCCGGAATGCTCCTCGCCCTTGCCGAGGCGAAGATAATCGCCGAGTTTCAGATCGAGCGCCACAGCATGGAGGCTCTGCTCACAGACGAGCTCTGCGCGCAGACGGCTGAGTCTTCCCTCCGGCAGGGACGGGAACCAGTGATACAGCCGGTCCGCCGTGACCATACCGAGGATCGAGTCACCGAGAAATTCCAAGCGCTCGTTGCTCTGCCCCCTACGCTCGTTGGCGAAGGAGGAGTGCGTCAGGGCGTTCTGAAGAAGCGAGACGTCCTGAAACGTATAACCCAATCGATCCTGCAGCGCGCGCATCAGGCTTCCTCCCCAGCGGCGTCCAGCCGCATATACTCAATGTTCGCAGTGATCTCATCGATGATGCCGCTCTCGGCAAACTGGATGGCCTGACGAATTGCGCTCTGGAATGCCTTGGCGTCCGAGGAGCCGTGCGCCTTGATGACCGGCTTGGAGATGCCGAGCAGCGCTGTGCCTCCGACCTCGCTGGGATCAAGCTGCGCCTTCAGATCGCCGAATTCGCTCTTGATGAGAAGACCGGCGACCTTGTTTTTCGTATTTTTATAGAACATGCCCTTGAGAAGCTTGAGCATGTATTTGAGCGTACCCTCCACGCCCTTGAGCAGGACGTTGCCGGTAAAGCCGTCCGTCACAAGCACATCGACGTCACCGGAGAAGATCTGGCTTGCCTCCGCATTGCCGACAAAGCAGATGCGCCCTTCCTCGTGCGCCTTCTGCAGCAGCGGATAGGTCTCAAGCCGAAGCGTATCTCCCTTGTGCTCCTCGGTGCCGTTGCAGAGCAGGCCCACGCGAGGCGTCTTGACGCCATGAAGCTTTTGCATATAAAAGCTGCCCATATAAGCAAACTGTAACAGATATTCCGGTGTGCACTCGGCGTTCGCGCCGCAGTCAATGAGCATGCAGCCGTTGCCGCCGTTCGGCAAAACGGGTGCAAAAGCCGCGCGGCGGATGCCGCGGATGCGCTTGGTGGTAAGCGTTGCGCCGGAGAGGAGCGCGCCGGTGCTGCCGGCGGAGACAACCGCGTCGCCCTCGCCGTTTTTGAGCATGCGCAGTGCCACGGCCATGGAGGAATCCTTCTTGCGGCGGGTGGCGGTGCTGGGATCATCCTCCATCGCGACAACCTCGCGGGCATCAATGATCTCCGGACGATAGTCTCCGGTCAGGCAGGGCTCAATGGCCTCCTTCTGCCCGATGAGTACGATCTCCGCACCAAAAGCCTCGTGCGCCTGCAGTGCGCCCTTGACAATTTCCTGCGGTGCATGATCGCCGCCCATTGCGTCAATGAGAATTTTCACAGCTTGAGGACCTCCTTGTCTCTATGCAAGTCCGAGAGGATCTGAAGCGCGCGCTCAGAGATGGCGGCGTTTTTGTTTCGCTTTCCCTTCACACGGTAGCCCAGCTCCTGAATGATGCCGAAATTGATGTTCATGGGCTGAAAATCGCCCACGCTGCCGCCCGAAACATAGAGCCCCAGCGCACCGATGGCGGTCTCCTGCGGGAAATCCACCGCCTCGAGGCCCAGCACCTCGGCCGCCGTCTCAATACCGACGAGACAGCCGGACGCGCAGGACTCCACATAGCCCTCCACGCCGGTCATCTGTCCGGCAAAACGGATACGCGGATCGCTCTTGAGGCGATAATAGCGGTCGAGCAGCTTCGGGGAATTCAGATAGGTATTGCGGTGCATGACGCCGTAGCGAATGAATTCCGCATTTTTCAGCGCAGGGATCATGGAGAACACACGCTTCTGCTCACCCCAGGTCAGGTGTGTCTGGAAGCCGACGAGATTATAAAGCGTTCCCTCGGCGTTATCGCGCCGAAGCTGAACGACAGCATAATTATCCTTCCCCGTTCTGGGGTCGCGCAGTCCGACCGGCTTCAGTGGGCCATAGCGAAGCGTATCCTCGCCGCGCCGCGCCATGACCTCCACCGGCATGCAGCCCTCAAAGACGCCGCCGTCGTCAAAACCGTGGATCGGCGCTTCCTTTGCCGCGATCAGCTCGCGGACAAAGGCGATGTACTCGTCCTTGTCCATCGGGCAATTGACATAGTCCGCCGTGCCCTTGTCATAACGGGAGGCGAAAAAGGCGCTTTCCATATCGACGCTCTCGAGCGTGACGATTGGGGCGACCGCATCATAGAAATGCAGGTCAAACTCCGGGCAAAGCGACTGAATGCGCTCGGCCATCGCGTCAGAGGTGAGCGGACCGGTGGCAAGGACAACGATACCCTCGGCGGGAATGTCCGTGGCTTCTTCCTCGATCACGGTGATGTTCGGATGGCTGCGGATCGCCTCGGTGATCGTTCTGGCAAAGCCCTCACGGTCGACGGCGAGCGCGCCGCCGGCGGCGACGCGGTTTTGATCCGCGCTGCGCAGAATGATCGAGTCGAGCCGGCGGAGCTCCTCCTTCAGGAGACCGACCGCATTGGTCAATTCGTCGCTGCGCAGAGAGTTGGAGCAGACAAGCTCCGCGAAATCATCGGACACATGCGCGGGCGTGTGCTTCTTCGGCTTCATTTCCACAAGTCGAACCGGCACACCGCGCTTGGCAAGCTGCCAGGCACACTCGCACCCGGCCAGACCCGCGCCGATGACGGTTACGGGATTCATAGT
>CAMJHX010000073.1 GCA_946405655.1 uncultured Clostridia bacterium | reverse complement strand
ATAGGCTCTGCCCTGCTCGTAATACCGCCAGGCGAGGGTTTTGCGCGCTTCCATATCAGCCCTCCTCCGTCATCGTCTCGCCATAGGCGATCTCGGGGCTGTAGCGCAGAAGCGTATGGAACGCGCGCTGCTCGCCCAAGAGCCGCTCGCGCTCGGTATCGCTCGGCGGCTCAGGCTCCGCATGGCGGCGGCGATGCGCACCGAAGGCAAAGCCCGCAGCAAAAGCGCAGAGCACCAAGGCCGCGCCGAGCATACCAAAGATTGCTGTGATCAAGAGATCACTCCTTTCTGAGAGTTAGGAATGAGGAGTTAGGAGTTAGGAGTTGAACTGTATCCGAATTGCGGTGTAGGGGCGCTTCACGAAGCGCCCGTCACTGCGGCGCTGGATTTTAGGAAAGGGTCGTCGAGGACGCCGACCCCTACGACTCAGGAATTCCATAACTCCTAACTCCTAATTCCTAACTCCTAACTTTTACCCGTACACGTCATAAAGCCCCGCCGCAGTGAATTCCGCTTCCTCGTCCGGCTCGGAGGCGCTGCTGCGCTCTCCGGGTGCGTTCAGCAGAAAGCTGAGCGCCTGGGTGGAGCTGTCGACCATGTCGTCGTGCGCGGCGGAGGGGAATGCCGTCCACTGGTCGAGGAAGGCCTCCAGACCGGGCAGGCCCTCCGGGAGGAACACGTGGCCGGACTCGATGGCAGGCGAGACGGCGTTGACGCGGGCGATCTTGCCGCCCTTGGGATCGACCGGGACGCAGAACAGCTCACGGCGCAGCACCTCGAGGATGGCGGGGCCGTTGGCCTTGTCCTCGATGAGCACGCGGCGGGCTCGCGGAAAGCGCGCGGCGGTCTCGCGGATGGCGCGGAGGGTCTCGGAAAAGCCCATCTGCCGGTTGACGACGTGGCGGAGATAATAGTCATTGCCGCGCTTGCCCCAGACCGTGATGGCGACAAAGTCGCTCTTCTCCGTGCCCTTGAAGGCGGCGTCCACGCTGATGACCTCGGCGGAGAAATCGCGCACGGCGGCGGGATCGTAATACCGCCACCAGCCGCGCCGGACGAGGTTGCCGTCCTCGACGCGGGGCGAGCACTGATAGAGCGCCGCCCACGCCCGCGCCCCGCCCCTCGGATCGGAGACATAGCCGCGGCGAAAGTCGCGCAGCCACTTGTCGTCCTTTCCGAGCTCGGGGCAGAGCGCGGCGCCGGGGCTGCGTCCGAGCGGATCGTTCTCCTCCGCCGCGACGGGCAGGCGCAGGAGCGTGACGCTGCGCTCCGCCTTCAGGAGCCTGCCCGCGAGATCGTCCTCGTGCCACGGCGTCATGATGACGATGACCTTCGCCCCCGCCGCGAGACGGGATTTGAGGCTGTTCTGCCACTCCTCCCAGACCTTGGCGCGTAAGAGTTCGCTGTCCGCCTCCTCGCGGGACTTCACCGGGTCGTCGATGAGAATCAGATCGGCGGGGTTTCCGGTGATGCCGCTGCGGACGCCGCGGGCGATCATGCCGCCGCGGTGCCCCTGAAGCTCCAGCGCGGAGGCGCGGTTGAGCCCGCCGGGCGAGACGCCGAAGAGCGGATCGCCGAAGCGCAGCAGCTTTTCGCGGTTGCGGCGGAGAAAGCGCTCGGCGAGCTCATCGTTGTAGGCGGCGAGGATGATGCGCGTGTCGGGATTTTTTCCGAGCAGCCAGCTCGGAAGCGCCTCCGTAACGGTCATGCTCTTGCCGTGCTGCGGCGGCGTCTCAATGAGGAGCACGTCGTAGGCATGACCGGTGTCCGCTTCCAAAAACGCCTGCGCGCGGTCGGCGAGGAACCGGCTCATCGCCGTCTCGATCCACGCCGCGCCGTGGACATAGCGGAGATAATCCCGAAAATGCCGCCGCGCGAGCTCCCGCCGGGCGAGCTCCGCGCGGATGAAGCGGGCGTCTGTCATGGCGGACCCTCCGCGGCCATGGCATAGAGCGCGGCGTCCGGGAGGGACCTGAGATCCTCCGGCGCGGCTGTCTCCGCCTCGGGAGCCGCCGCGATCGCCGCGTCGCGCACGAACTTTGCCGCCGAGGTATCGCCGCCGAGCGCCTTGAGATACTGCCCGAGGAGCAGTCCGTCCGCCCCGGTGGGCTCCGCGACGCCCATTGCCGCGAGCATCTCGGCCGCCTCCTGCTCCCGCTCGAGACTGAGCCGATGGCGCAGCAGCGCGCAGGCCGCATTTCTCAGCACGTCGCCGGGTTCCTTTTTGTCCATCCTGCCGCGCCTCCTTTCCGCTTGCATGGTTATCCTAGGCACTGCAGACGCGGTTTGACCACGACATGAATATTTTTCCAGTTCTTTATCAAAGAAAAGCGCCCCAACGATTTGCCGGAGCGCGTTTTTGCTGTATTTTCAACGGTTTTTAAAATACGAACGCCCGAGGCAAATTGCCTCGGGCGTGAAAAGTGTTACACGTGGGTTGTAACGCGGTCCTCACCGGATCTGGCTGTTGGACGCCGAGAGGATGTCCTCGCGCGTGGTGGTGAAGGCCTTGAACTCGGCGTAGGTGATCTCGTCTCGGATGCGGACGGTGAGATCATATTCCGTCGTGTCCGGGCGGCGGGTGATCATGCTGTCGGTGATCTGGGCGTTCCACGATTCGAGCTGGCGTTCGAGCGCAGAGTTGAAGTCATAGCCGTTTTTCACCGTGAACTGCAGGCGGGCGGCCGAGTAGGCGTCCGCGCCGATGGCATAGCGGTGCATGAAATATTGCAGGAGGCAGACCAGCAGCGTCGTGAACACAGCAGGCACGAGCATGCCCGCGCCGACAGCGAGACCGATGCCGGACGTGATCCAGACGCCGGCGGCGGTGGTGAGACCCTTGACCGTGCCGCCGTTTTTGAAGATGACGCCCGCGCACAGGAAGCTGATGCCGCTGACGACCTGCGCCGCGATGCGCGCGGGATCCGCCCCGCGGACGCCGGCGAGCTCGGAGCCATCCGGACGCAGGAGATCGACAAAGCCGTATTTGGACACGACCATCATCAGCGCCGCCGCGCAGCAGACGATGATGTGCGTGCGGATGCCCGCCTCCTTGAACCGGCGGGAGCGCTCAATGCCGATCGCTGCGCCGCAAAGACACGCAATCACCAGCCGCAGGCAAAGATCCAGATGCTGCGAGAGGGTGAACTGGCTGTTGAAATAGGATAGAAAGGTCATAAAATACCTCCCGTATGATGGGAACAATCTTGGTGATGAGTGTGGAGTTTGGAGTGTGGAGTTTGGAGTAAAAGTATCGCCTGACGGCGATGATTGGAATTCAAATCGTTTGCGTCAGCAAACACGTTTAAACTCCACACTCCACCTTCCACACTCCACACTAGACGAATACTTAGGACTGCCGCATTGCGCGGCAGCCCTTTGTTTTCTTATGCGTCGTGCGCGGCGATGTATGCCTTTGCGACGCCGGGGAAATTCGTGATCACGCCTTCGCAGTCCCAGGCGCGGAGCTGCTCGAGCGCTGCCATGTCGTTGACCGTCCAGACGTTGACGGCGATCCCCGCCGCCTTGCAGTTGGCGACGTTCTCGTCATTGAGCGAGGCGAAGGAGGGGTGCCAGGCCTGGAAGCCGCTCTCGCGGCAGTAGTCGCCGGGGCGGACGCGCACCATGCCGTCCTCCAGAACGAGCGCGCCGACGTCGACAGAAGGCGCGATCTCGCGCAGCTTCAGGAGCGTGACGTGGTTGAAGGAGGAGAACATGACGCGGTCCTGCAGACCGTACTTGCAGATCATGTCCCAGACCTCCTGCTCGATGTTGGGATAGAAGGTGTTGTCCGTCTTGATCTCGATGTTCGTGAAGAGCGTCTGCTCCGACGCCCACGCGCAGTATTCCTCGAACGAGGGGATCGGAAGGACACCGAACTTCCCGTCCCAGCGCGCGGCGGCGTTGAAGCGGCGGAGCTCCTCGAACGTGAGATCGCAGATGCGGCCCGTGCCGTCGGTCGTGCGGTCGACGCGCTCGTCGTGGTGAACGATGAGGACGCCGTCCTTGGTCTTATGCACATCAAGCTCGATGCCGTCGGCGCCGGCCTCGGCCGCCTTCTCGAAGGCGAGCATCGTGTTTTCGGGATACCTGCCGCTGTAGCCGCGGTGTGCCATTACTTTCATCTCAAATGGCCTCCCTTAGTAAATGAGATTGGGGATGAGGAGGGAGATCTGCGGGATGTAGGTGATGAGCAGCAGCGCGATGATGAGCGCCAGGATGAACGGCATGACCTCGCGGATGAACTCGGACATCTTGCAGTCTGTGATGGCGACGCAGGTGAACATCATGGAGCCGAAGGGAGGCGTGAGGCCGCCGATCATGATATTTACGTTCACGATGATGCCGAAGTGGACCAGATCGATGCCTGCGGCCTTGACCAGCGGCACCATGAGGGGCGCGAGGATGATGAGCGCGGCGCCGCCCTCGAGGAACATGCCCGCGATGAGCAGGAACGCGTTCAGCACGAGGAGGACCAGATACTTGTTGCTGGCGATGCCGGAGACGGCCGCGAGCAGCATGTTCGGGATGTTCTCCCAGTTGAGGTAATAGCCGAAGAGGGAGGCCGACACGATGATGAGCATGACGGTGCAGGTGCCTGCGAGGGTCTCGCGGAAGACGGGGATGAAGTGCTCCTTCTTGAGTCCCTTGTAGATGAACTTACCCACGAGGAAGCAGTAGAGCACGCCCACGCCGCCGGCCTCGGTCGGGGTGAAGAGACCGAAGCGCATGCCGAGGATGATGCCGAAGGGGAACAGCAGCGCCCAGAGGCTGTCGACCGCCTGCTTGAGGATGACCTTGGCGGAGGCGCGCTTGTCGCGGCTGGGCTTGTAGCCGCGCTTGCCCGCGATGATGCTGACGGCGATCATGAGCACGATCGCCATGAGGAAGCCGGGGAGGTAGCCCGCTGCAAACAGCTTGCCGACGGAGGCGCCCGCGATCAGACCGTAGACGATGAGGTTGATGCCGGGAGGGATGATCGGCGTGATGCAGCTCGACGCCGCGGTGATGGCGGCGGAGAAGCCCTTGCCGTAGCCGCGCTTTTCCATCTCGGGCACGAGCATCTTGCACTCCATGGCGGCGTCCGCGTTCGCGGAGCCGGAGCAGCCGCCCATGAGCATGGAGAGCAGGACGTTGATCTGCGCGAGA
This sequence comes from uncultured Clostridia bacterium, assembly GCA_946405655.1. Taxonomy (GTDB): domain Bacteria; phylum Bacillota; class Clostridia; order Oscillospirales; family Oscillospiraceae; genus CAG-103. The sequence goes on along the minus strand of CAMJHX010000073.1, from coordinate 1,400 downwards.
CCGCCCTTCATATGGCCGGTCAGCGCATCGGCAAAGGCCATGAGCTTTTCACTCATGCCGGAATAGTTCATGAGAGAGCCCGCCATGACGAAAAACGGGATGGCGAGGAAGGGGAACGACTGCGTGGACGTGATGAACTTCTGCATCAGCAGATACGGACGCGAGGTCGTATCGATGAAGGTGAAGAACGTCAGCGTCGCGGCCATGAGCGCGTAGGCGATCGGAATGCCCGTGAAATACAGGGCGAGGGCGATGATGATGGGAAGATAGATGATAAAGCCGGTCATGCCTCGGTCGCCTCCCCTCTCTTGGTATCGGCGGGCTCGCGGATGGTCTTGATGAGGTTCATCAGCGAGTAGATCGTCATGAGGCCGAAGCCCAGGATCAGGGCGGAGTTCAGCCAGACGGAGGAGATCTTCAGGATCGGCATCGTCTTCACGCTGGAGGAGGCCACGAACTGCCAGCTCAGCCAGGTGATATAGCCGTTGGTGACGAGAATGATGAGATCGGTGAGGATGTGCACGATCTTGCGCGCGCCCGCCGGGAGCTTATCCACGAGCAGGTCCACGCCGACGTGCTGATGCGTCCGCAGGCACCAGGCGGCGCCCACAAACGTGGTGTATACAAAACAGGTGGTGGCGACTTCCTCGCCCCAGGGGATGATGTAGTTCGCAAAATAACGCGTGAACACGTTGACGACGACCACGACGAGCGTGATGGCGAACATGAAGCCGGCGAAATACGCGTCCAGGTTCTTGAGAATCTTCTTCATCCGGGCACCTTCTTTCTGTTGGAATGAAACGGGTCGTCGAGGACGCCGACCCCTACAAATGGAAAACGGGCTGCCTGCCTACTGGCAGGCAGCCCAAAGAATGTTTTGTGCTGGGTTCGTTATGAATTAGCCGTTCTGCGCGTCGTACTCGGCGACGAGCTGCTGCAGCTGCTGGATGAAGCCTTCGGTCACGCCGTCTTCCTTGACCATGCGCTCATACTCGGGCTCCATGACGGCCTTGAACGCGTCCACGTCAACCTCGTTGAAGTGGCAGCCCTGCTCGGCCTCGAGCTTCTCCATGGTGGTCTGGAAGTTGTCGTCGGTGAACTGGGTCAGCTCGGCGGCGCCCTTCGTGAACTCCTCCTGGATGATGTCGCGGTACTCCTCGGGGATGGAGTTCCACACGTCGATGTTGATGTAAGCGCCGCAGGTGCCGATGAGGTGGTTGGTGAAGCTCATCTGCTTGGCAACCTCAGCGGAGCCGTTGGTGGAGTAAGCGTTCATGTTGCCCTCGAGACCGTCGACAACACCCTGCTGCACGGCAGAGATGGTCTCGGAGAAGGCCATGGCGGTCGGGGTGGCGCCCATGGCGGTCAGGCAGTTGATGTACATGGAGCTGTTGGGAACG
>CAMJHX010000072.1 GCA_946405655.1 uncultured Clostridia bacterium | reverse complement strand
TCCGGTAGTTTATGATATAATTGTCAACATGTGACTAGTATGGCAAACAGTCGTACAAAGGAGAAAGCCACAAATCCGGAAAGGACGGTCTTGTCTATGAAAGTACAGTTTACGGAGACGGTACTTCGCGACGCCAATCAGTCCCTGATTGCCACGCGTCTGCCTTACTCCAAGTTTGAGCCGATCCTCAGCGCGATCGATCAGGCGGGCTATTATTCCGCCGAGGTCTGGGGCGGCGCCACGTTCGACGTGTGCCTCCGCTTCCTGAATGAGGACCCGTGGGAGCGCCTGCGCAAGATTCGCGCCGGCATGCCCAACACCAAGCTGCAGATGCTGCTTCGCGGCCAGAACATTCTCGGCTACAAGCACTACAGCGATGATGCGGTGCGCCGCTTTGTCCGCGCTTCCGTGCGCAACGGCATTGACATCATCCGCATCTTCGACGCGCTCAACGACGTGGACAACCTCCGGGTTGCCATCGAAGAGACCGTCAAGCAGGGCGCTATGGCCTCCGGTACGATTTCCTATACCACCAGCCCTGTGCATACGCTCGAGAAGTATGTCACCATGGTCAAGGAGCTGCAGCAGATGGGCGTCGCTTCGATCTGCATCAAGGACATGGCCGGCATCCTCTCTCCCAAGTGCGCTTATGACCTCGTCGCTGCCATCAAGGACGCGGTCGATCTTCCGGTCGTCGTGCATACGCACTGCACCACCGGTCTTGCGTTCATGACCTATCTCAAGGCAATCGAGGCCGGCGCGGACGTCATCGACACGGCCATCTCTCCGTTCTCCGGCGGCACCAGCCAGCCCGCGACCGAGACGCTGAACTTTGCCCTCAAGGAGCTCGGTTATGAGAGCGACCTGAAGGACGACAAGCTGCTCGAGATCGCAAACTTCTTTAAGCCCATCCGTGCGGAATTCCTCGCCGATGGCACGCTGAACCCGATCTCTATGGCCACGGATACTCAGTGCCTGACCTATCAGATCCCCGGCGGCATGCTCTCGAACCTTCTGAGCCAGCTGAAAATGCTCGGCCAGATCGACAAGTTCGACGAGGCGCTGCTCGAGACGCCGCGCGTCCGCAAGGACATGGGCTATCCTCCGCTCGTCACGCCGACCAGCCAGCTCGTCGGCACGCAGGCCGTGCAGAACGTCCTCGCGGGTGAGCGCTATAAGAACGTCGGCGCTGAGATCAAGGCATATTGCCGCGGCGAATACGGCAAGACCCCCGCGCCGATCGATCCGGAGATCCGCGCACAGATCCTCGCCGGCGAAGAGCCCATCAAGGGCCGCTTTGCCGAATCCATTGCCCCCGAGTTTGAAGCCGCCAAGGAGCACCTCGGCGCTGATGCCCGCTGCGAAGAGGATGTGCTCAGCTACATCGCCTTCCCGCAGGTCGCGGAGAACTTCTTCGAGGCGCGCCGTGAGGCGGAGGAGAAGGTCTGCAAGTACAGCATCGAGCCTGTTGAGGAATGAGGTAGGGCGCAATGAATTACGGATTTGGACAAGCATTGCTGGATTCCGTCGTCGGAATCCTGGTGGTGTTCTTTGCGCTGGTCCTGCTGATGTGCATCATTAAAATCATGACCGCCATCGGCGACAGCCGCGCAAAGAAGAACGCACCTGCGGCAGCACCTGCCAAGGCTGCGGAGCCCGCTCCGGTGCAGGCTCCGCCCAAAAAGCTGGCGCCCGGCACGGCAGGCGAGGTCAAGCTCTATGACACCGACCCGCGCACCGCTGCCATGCTCATGGCCATTGTTGCCGATGAGCTCAAGACCCCCATCAATGAGCTGAGATTCATTTCGATTCGCGAGATCAAGGAGGAAGCCTGACATGAAATACAAAATTACCCTCAAGGGTACGACTTATGAAGTTGAGGTCGAAAAGGGCGAGGCCATGATCCTCGACGAATACGAGGCCAAGTCTCCTGTGCCGCCCGCACCGGTCGCGGTTGCTCCCGTGGCTGTGGCTGCCGCTCCGGTTGCCGCGGCTCCCGCTGCCGCCGCACCTGCCGCGGTCGCTGCCGGCACGGTTGTGGAAGCGCCGCTGCCCGGCAACATCTTCGCCATCAAGGTGAAGGAGGGCGACGCGGTGAAGGCCGGCGATGTGCTCATCGTCATCGAGGCCATGAAGATGGAGAACGAAGTCTGCGCGCCGTCCGACGGTGTGGTCAAGCAGATCGCGGTCTCCAAGGGCGCTATGGTTGCCACCGGCGATACCCTCGTCGTGATCTGATGAGGTGACGGTATGCAACACATTCTCGAAACCTTAGGCCGGCTGGGCAGCACCTCCGGTTTTACCACGATGACCTGGCAGCAGCTGGTCATGATCATCATCGCCTGCGTGCTTCTGTATCTGGGTCTGGTGAAGAAGTTCGAGCCGCTGCTTCTCGTGGGCATCGCCTTTGGCGCGCTGCTGACGAATCTGCCCGGCTCCAATATGTATCACCCCGAAATGTGGGACGCTTATATCGCCGGAACGATGGGCGTCGGTCAGATCATCCATGAGGGCGGCCTGCTCGACATCCTCTATATCGGCGTCAAGAGCGGCCTGTATCCGTCTCTGATCTTCATGGGCGTCGGCGCGATGACGGACTTCGGTCCGCTGATCGCGAATCCCAAGAGCCTGCTGCTTGGCGCCGCTGCGCAGTTCGGTATCTTCGCGGCGTTCCTGATGGCGTTCGGCGTGTTCGGCTTTGAGCCCAATGTCGCCGCCTCCATCGGCATCATCGGCGGCGCGGACGGACCGACCGCCATCTGGCTGACGTCGAAGCTCGCCCCGAATTATCTTGCTCCGATCGCCATTGCTGCGTATTCCTATATGGCGCTGATCCCGCTGATCCAGCCGCCTGTGATGCGCCTGCTCACCACGAAGGAGGAGCGCGAGATCAAGATGGAGCAGCTGCGTCCGGTTTCCAAGACGCAGAAGGTGCTGTTCCCGATCATTGTCACGATTTTCGTCTGCCTGCTGCTTCCCTCCGTGGCTCCGCTGCTCGGCTGCCTGATGCTCGGCAACCTCTTTAAGGAGTGCGGTCTCACGGATCGCCTGAGCGACACTGCTCAGAACGCGCTGATGAATATCGTCACGATCTTTCTGTCCACCTCCGTGGGCGCCACGGCTGTGGCAGAGCGCTTCCTCGCGCCGCGCACGCTGTTCATCATCGTGCTTGGCCTGATCGCCTTTGAGTTCGCCACGGTGGGCGGCCTGCTTCTGGGCAAGCTCATGTGCAAGCTCTCCGGCGGCAAGATCAATCCGCTGATCGGCTCTGCCGGCGTTTCCGCCGTTCCGATGGCAGCGCGCGTCAGCCAGCTCGAGGGCGCTCGCGCGAATCCTTCGAACTTCCTGCTGATGCACGCCATGGGCCCCAACGTGGCCGGCGTCATCGGCTCCGCTGTCGCGGCGGGCTTCCTGCTCGCGGTCTTCGGCGGCTAAATAACATAAAAAAGAAGCCTGCTTTTTCAGCAGACTTCTTTTTATGTATTCAGATCAGATATTTCAGCGCCAGCAGCAGCACCAGACCGGGGAAGCCCAGAACGCCGATGATGAGCGCGTTGATCCAGTTGAGCCCCAGTGAAATGCCGAAGAACGCGCCGAAATAGTTCAGCACCCAGAGCCCTACAAAGCCGATGGCGGTGTTGATCAGCAGCTTGAAGATCCATTTGATCGGCGTGAGAAACAGCTTGATGATCAGCCAGAGAATGAAAATTCCGGCGGCGGCCATCAGTATGGTCGGAAGAATGGTTTCCATGGGTTGCCTCCTTTCATTGGGGTGGCGGTGAAACGGCATGCTTCATTTCGATCACCGCGCAGTTATATCTTGCTTTGAGGGCGTTCATCTCATAGATGCACGCCTCCATTTTATTCGGGTCGGTCATGTGGTTGAAATTGTTTTCCGCCTGCCGAAGCTCGCGACGGATGCCGAGCAGTTCTTCTGTCGCTCTTTGAATCTCAGCGTTTCTGCGCCTGCGTTCTTTTCGTTTGCCTGCCATGCTGTTTCCTCCGTTGGTTTTTCTTTATTATATGCCAAAAGAGGAACGATTAATCAACGCAGCAATACATGAATGAGTGATCTTTGCATATACTAGCGCTGGAAACCATTCGGCGCAGGCGCTGCATACGGCAATCGCAAGGATCAAACCCGCACAGACGGGGACGGGATCCGGTTCTTTTGCCGATACAGGATCTTGCCGCATCTGCGTAAAACGCCGCGCTCCGCTCACTGAGCCTGGAGACCGTTTTGATCGATTGCGTTTCCAGTGCCGGAGCGGACGCGGCAGCGCATTCGATCCGGGGCGGAGGAGGGCACAGTCCGTGTCCTCCTTTTTTGCGCCTCTTGCTTTTTGCTGTGATATGAGGTATACTAAATCGGTTACATAATCCTATCATAAAACACAATATCTAGTGAAGGACGAAACATATGGCAAAGACTCCGACAAACGGATACGATAACGGCAGCATCTCCATGCTCAAAGGCGCGGACCGCGTGCGAAAACGCCCGGCGGTCATCTTCGGCTCGGACGGGCTGGAGGGCTGCGAGCACGCAGTGTTTGAAATTCTCTCCAACTCCATCGACGAGGCACGCGAGGGCTACGGCAACCTGATCGTTGTCACGCGGTTTCGCGACCATTCCATTGAGGTGGAGGACTTCGGCCGCGGCTGCCCTGTGGACTGGAACGAGAACGAGCAGCGCTATAACTGGGAGCTTGTTTTCTGCGAGATGTACGCCGGCGGCAAATATAAAAACAACGACGGCTTGAACTATGAATACTCGCTCGGCCTCAACGGTCTCGGCACCTGCGCCACGCAGTATGCGTCCGAGTACATGGACGTTGTAATTCGCCGTGACGGGCATCGCTATGAGCTGCACTTTCAGCGCGGCGAGATCGTCGGCGATCTGGAAACGATGCCGATGGACCGCAAGAAGACCGGCTCCTGCATCCGATGGCGTCCTGATTTGGACGTATTTACGGACATCGATGTTCCCGTGGCGTATTTTGAGGACGTGCTGCATCGGCAGGCCGTCGTCAACCAGGGCGTGACGTTCCGCCTGCGCGTAGAGGACGAGGACGGGAAATTCACGGAGACGGATTATCTCTATGAGCACGGCATCACCGATTACGTCACGGAGCTCGCAGGGGAGGGCTTTCTCACTGCGCCATTATACATCGAAACCGAGCGCCGTGGCAAGGACCGCGCGGACAAGCCGGAATATAAAGTGAAAATCTCGGCGGCTTTCTGCTTTTCCAATAAGGTGAATCTGATCGAGTATTATCATAACTCCTCCTGGCTGGAGCATGGCGGCGCGCCGGAGAAAGCGACGCGCAGCGCCTTCACCTCCGCGATCGATAATTACATCAAGCAGCAGGGGAAGTATCAGAAAAACGAGAGCAAGATCTCGTTTCAGGACGTGCAGGACTGCCTGATTCTGGTCACGAACTGCTTCTCTACCGTCACCTCCTATGAGAACCAGACGAAGAAAGCGATCACCAATAAGTTTGTGCAGGAGGCGATGACCGCCTTCTTCAAGGAACAGCTGGAGATTTACTTCATCGAGCACAAGGCGGAAGCGGATCGCATTCTGGAGCAGGTGCTCATCAACAAGCGCAGCCGCGAGCAGGCGGAAAAGGCGCGCCAGAATCTGAAGAAGAAACTCACAGGAAATTTGGATCTCTCCAATCGCGTGCAGAAGTTTGTCGACTGCCGCTCCAAGGACGTCACGCGGCGCGAGATCTATATCGTGGAGGGCGATTCCGCCCTCGGCGCCTGCAAGCTCTCGCGCGACGCGGAGTTTCAGGGGATCATGCCGGTCCGCGGCAAGATTCTCAACTGCTTGAAGGCGGACTATACCCGCATCTTCAAAAGCGATATCATCACCGATTTGATGCGTGTGCTCGGCTGCGGCGTGGAGGTGCAGCACAAGGGCGCGAAGGATCTGTCTTCGTTCAATCTGGAAAGCCTCCGCTGGAACAAGATCATCATCTGCACCGACGCCGATGTGGACGGATTCCAGATCCGCACGCTGATTCTCACCATGCTCTACCGCCTCGCGCCGACGCTGATCCGCGAGGGATACGTCTATATCGCGGAGTCGCCGCTCTATGAAATCGAGAGCAAGGGGAAGACCTATTTTGCCTATTCCGACCGTGAGAAAGCGGAGATCGTGGAGAGTCTGAACGGCGCGAAAGCGACGATCAACCGCTCCAAGGGTCTCGGTGAGAACGATCCGGACATGATGTGGATGACCACGATGAATCCGGAATCCCGCAAGCTGATCCGCGTGATGCCGGAGGATGTTGAGCGCACGGCGCTCATGTTCGACCTGCTTCTCGGGGATAACCTCGCGGGCAGAAAGGAACACATTGCGCAATTCGGCAGCCAGTTCCTCGATCTGGCTGATATTTCCTGACAGGAGGGAAAACCATGCATATCAAAACTGCCAGAAAAGTGGTTTTATGGTCTATGATTTTGTCTGTTGCCTTTGCTGTGATCGGACTCGTCTTTTTTGAGCCCGGCACGGTGGCAAGCCTGTATGTCACGTTTGCAGCCTTCGGCCTGATGCTT
>CAMJHX010000071.1 GCA_946405655.1 uncultured Clostridia bacterium | reverse complement strand
AAGGCGAGGACAACAAAGTGAAAAGCACCCAAAAGGGCTGCTGTGAGGCGGTACGGGTTCGTTCCCCGTCAGCCTCAGCTGAATATAAAGGAGGAAGTTTGTATGAGAATTGCTTTTGCCGGCAACCCCAACAGCGGCAAAACCACGATTTACAATGCCGTCACAGGCAGAAGTGAAAAAGTGGGCAACTGGGGCGGCGTTACGGTAGGACGCAAGGAATACCCGATCAAGAGCGAGTTTACGAAGGGCGCAGAGGCCATCGCGGTCGACCTGCCCGGCGCTTACTCCATGTCCCCCTTCACGCCGGAGGAGGGCATCACGAGCGAGTATGTCCGCAATGAGCATCCGGACGCGATCATCAACATCGTGGACGCGACGAATCTGAGCCGCAGCCTGTTTTTCACGACGCAGCTGCTCGAGCTCGGCATCCCCGTGGTCGTCGCGCTGAACAAGGCGGACATCAATGAGAAGGAAAAGACCACGATCGACGTCGCCGCGCTGGAAAAGAAGCTCGGCTGCCCCGTCGTGAGCACGACCGCGATTGAGAACAAGGGTCTCGCCGAGGTCGTGGAGAAGGCCATCGCCCTGAACGGCACGACGCAGAAGGCGCCGTACCTGCAGGCGGACATTGACCTGCACGACAAAAACGCGGTCGACAAGGAAGACCGCAAGCGCTACAAGTACGTCAACGACATCGTCTCCAAGATCGAGAAGCGCCAGACCAAGTCCTCCGAGGTCAACAAGTCTGACGCGGCCGACAAGATTCTCCTGAACCCCGTGGCGGGCATTCTGGTCTTTGCGGCCGTGATGTGGTTCGTCTTCTGGGTCAGCCAGGCATGGCTCGGCCCGATCATCGCCGACTGGCTGGTCGGTTACATTGAGATGTTCCAGGAATGGGTTGCGGGCCAGCTGGAAAACAGCCCCCCGATCCTCTCCGCGATCCTCGCGGACGGCATTGTCGGCGGCGTCGGCGCCGTCATCGGCTTCCTGCCGCTCGTCATGGTCATGTACTTCCTGATCGCTCTGCTCGAGGACAGCGGCTACATGGCGCGCGTGAGCGCCGTGATGGACCCGATCTTCAAGCGCGTCGGTCTCTCCGGCAAATCCGTCATCCCCGTCGTCATCGGCACGGGCTGCGGCATCCCGGCGATCATGTCCTGCCGCACGATCCGCGACGAGCGCGAGCGCAGAGCCACGACCATGCTCACCACCTTCATCCCCTGCGGCGCGAAGATCCCCGTCATCGCGCTCTTTGCCGGCGCGTTCTTCGCCGGCGCCGGCTGGGTCAGCCTGCTGAGCTACTTCTTCGGCCTCGTGCTGATCTTCCTCGGCGCGCTGCTCATCAAGGCGATCACCGGCTATAAGTACCGCAAGTCCTTCTTCATCATGGAGCTGCCGAAGTTCAAGGTCCCGAGCCTGAAGTTCGCCTTCAAGTCCATGATGGAGCGCGCCAAGGCCTACATCATCAAGGCTGCGACGATCATCCTGATCTGCAACACCGTCGTGCAGATCATGCAGACCTTCAACTGGCAGTTCCAGGTCGTGGAGGAGGGCATGGAGAACACCTCCATCCTCGCTTCCATCGCCTCTCCCTTCGCCTTCCTGCTGATCCCGCTCGGCTTCGGCGTGTGGCAGCTCGCGGCGGCCGCGATCACCGGCTTCATCGCCAAGGAGAACGTCGTCGGCACGCTGGCGGTCGTCTATGGTCTGACCGCGTTCATCGATGTGGATGAGCTCGCCCTCACCGGCGGCGCCAACAACGTCGCGATGGCGATGGGTCTCACGAGCGTCACCGCGCTCGCCTACCTCTTCTTCAACCTCTACACCCCGCCCTGCTTCGCCGCCATCGGCGCGATGAACTCCGAAATGAAGAGCAAGGGCTGGCTCTGGGGCGCCATCGGTCTCCAGCTCGGCACCGGCTACACCGTCGCCTTCCTGGTCTATCAGTTCGGCACACTGTTCACCGAGGGCCACTTCGGTCAGGCGTTCATCCCCGGTCTGATCGCCGTGCTCTGCATGGTCGCGATCGTCATCCTGATCGGCAGGAAGACGAGAGCCCACTTCGACGAGCAGTATCGTCTGCATGAGGCGGCGAAGGCGAAGGCCTGATCTGCCCGCAGCCCGGTAAGAAGGAGGAGATTTTATGAATCTGGCAACCGTCATTGCCGTCATTGTGCTTGCGGCAGTCATCTTTCTTGCAGGGAGATACATCTACCGCGAAAAGAAGCGCGGCGTCAAGTGCGTCGGCTGCCCGTACGCAGACTCCTGTGAGAAGCACGGCGCGCCGGTCAGCACCAAGCCCGCGCACAGCTGCGGCAAGTAAAACCAACGAAAAGAGGCGGGCAAGCCCGCCTCTTTTTTCCGCACTTCCCTGTCATCCTGAGCGGAGCGCGTCAGCGCGCAGTCGAAGGATCTTGGCTTGGCAGTGAAACAGAACACCTGCATCTATCGTACTGCTCTGCCAGGATTCTTCGACTCCGCTTCACTTCGCTCAGAATGACACGCTCGGATAGAAAGGAATCATCATGGATAAACTCATCATCGCCGCCGGCGCACTGCTGGTTCTCTACGCCATCTGGCAGACCGTACAGCGCGTTCGCGGCAGGGCGAAGAGCAGCTGCTGCGGTGGCGCGGAGGCGCCGACGCGCAGGCCGGTCGCCGACACGGACGAGACGCACTATCCCTATCGCTACCGTCTCGCCGTCGGCGGGATGCACTGCAGCCACTGCGCCGTGAACGTCGAAAACGCGCTCAACGCCATGCCCGGCGTCTGGGGGCGGGTGAACCTCGCCAAAAACGAAGCGGACGTGCGCGCAAAGCAGCCCGTGAACGAGGCGGCCTTCGCCAAGGCGCTGCAGGACAAGGACTACGCCCTGAACGGATACACCGATCTCTCGGCAGCTTCTGCTTGATTTCCGCGCGCTCGGCTGATATACTGTCCTTAGGAAACGGAGGGATTCACCATGAAAGAAAAGCTCCAGAACATGAAAGAGGACACGAAGAAAATTCTCTGCATCATCGGCGGCGTGACGGTCGCGCTCGGCGCGGTGTTCGCCATCATCAAGCTCTGCCCCGGCAAGAAGGAGCAGAAAAAGGGAAAGAAGAATAAGAAATAAGCCCGAGACGACAGCCCGGCTCTGCGAGCAATCGCAGAGCCGGGTTTTTTGCTTGATCTCTTATTCGTACTCGATGATACAAAGCATAACCTAAACAGTTTTGTATAGGAGATATGGTACACAGTATTTCAGTTGCTTACATTATCTGTTGAATCTGGACTATCCGATTTTCTGTTGCCATGGTGTTGCCAAAAACATAAGGTAATCCGCGATTTTCCGCTCCTTGGCTTAATTATATATACCACACGGGCAATTGCAGCAGATTGTCTCTCAGTAAATTCGGCTGTGGACAAGCGCAAATGATTGCGCCCATGCCGCGGCGTTTCTCCTCAACTTTGTCCAGTACTGTAAAAGCGCTTGCTTCATCTGCAGTAACTGCTGCACTTTGCTTGATCTCGATGGGATATAGAACCCCATTCTCCTCAATAATCAAATCAATTTCGCTTTCTGTTTCGTATTCCTGTCCATCGCGGCGAACCTTTTTCTTATCTCTTCCGCGATAATAGGAAACACAATACCGATAGTCAATACCGCGATTCGAATAGGACTTCAATATTTCCGAAATCACAAAAGTCTCAAACATCGCGCCGCTCATAGCGCCATAAGCCAGCGCCTCCGGTGTAAGCCAGCGGGTGAGATAAGCCGCAAGCCCGGTATCACGGAAATAGACCTTCGGCGTCTTGATCGCTTTTTTCAGCACGGACGGCGTGTAGGGCTCCAACAGATAAATGATACCGGAAGCCTCCAGAATGGACATCCATCTCTTCACAGTCGCGGCGTCCTTGCTGATTTCGTCGGCAATATTCGCGTAATTGAGCATCTGCCCCGTTCTGGCTGCAACCGCAACCATGAAGCGGCGAAAATCATTCAGATCTTGAACAGCTGAAAGCTTTCGCACATCACGTTCCAGATAGGTCTTTACATAGCTGGAGAAAAATGAAGCCCAATCTACTTCCGGATTCTGCAGTTCAGGATAGCTGCCGCGGTGGATGATCTCCCAGATGTTCTTCGGCGCTTTTGCTTCTGTGCTGCGCCTCTGAACATATTCCATTGTGGGGACAAACGGCTCATTGAAGCTGCATCCTTGAATCTCGCGAAGGGATAGTCCGGACATCTCGACGATGCTGACACGACCGGACAGCGATTCTGAGGCATTCTCCATCAGCTCCAAAGGCTGAGAACCGGAAAGGCAATACAAGCCCCGCTCATCGCTTTCGTCGCACTTAATTTTGATATAGCGAAACAGCCCCGGCGCACGCTGCACCTCATCATAGATTGCAGGCGGCGGGTTCAGCATCATGAACATATTGGGGTTATCATTGGCCTGATCCTCGATAAACGGATCGTCAATGGGAACATACTTTTTTTCCGGGAACAAGGTTTTCAGCATTGTGGACTTCCCGGTTTGCCGTGCGCCCGTTACAAGGATACATTTGAAAGTCTTATCCGAAGATTTGACCAGATCTTCTATGCTTCGTTGTATATACTTCATATGAATCACCAAAACAGAGGAATCGACAAATCAGGATTCTGATTCCTGATTTGTCGATATTATAGTGGATCACAAGAGAAAAGTCAAGTATATGCGCCTTTATTGACAGCAACAGAGAACGCACTATGAAAGTACTAATAGATTTAGATTGTTCCGATGAAGGAAAGACGTCATTTGAGCAATAAAACGAAAAAGAGCTAACTGATCGCAAGCAAATCAGTTAGCTCTTTTTCTTTGAGGATGCGAAATTATTCGTACTCGATCGTGCCGGTGGGCTTGGGGGTGCAGTCGTAGAGCACGCGGTTGACGCCCTTGACCTCGCTGGTGATGCGGGCGGTCAGCCGTTCGAGCAGCGCCCAGTCGAGGTGCTCGACCGTGGCGGTCATGGCGTCGCGGGTGTTCACGGCGCGGATGATGACGGGCCAGGCGTCGGTGCGCTTGCCGTCGGTGATGCCGGTGGAGGTGAAGTCCGGCACGACGGTGAAATACTGCCAGACCTTGCCGGCGAGACCCGCCTTCGCGAACTCCTCGCGGAGGATCGCGTCGGACTCGCGCACGGCCTCGAGCCGGTCGCGCGTGATGGCGCCGACGCAGCGGACGCCGAGGCCGGGACCCGGGAAGGGCTGACGATAGACCATCTCGTCCGGCAGGCCGAGCGCCTTGCCGACGACGCGGACCTCGTCCTTGAAGAGGATGCGCACGGGCTCGACGAGCTCAAAGCGGGAGGCGATATCCTCCGGCAGACCGCCGGCGTTGTGGTGCGCCTTGATGCCGGCCTCGCTCTCGAGGATGTCCGGCCAGATGGTGCCCTGCGCGAGGAACTGCACGCCGTCGAGCTTGCGGGCTTCGTCGGCAAACACATCGATGAACTCCTCGCCGATGATGTGGCGCTTCTGCTCCGGCGCGCTCACGCCCGCGAGCTTATCGAGGAAGCGGTCGACCGCGTCGACATAGATGAGGTTCGCGTCCATCTGATTGCGGAAGACCTCTATGACCTGCTCGGGCTCGCCCTTGCGCAGGAGGCCGTGGTTGACGTGCACGCAGACGAGCTGCTTGCCCACCGCCTTGATGAGCAGCGCCGCGACCACGGAGGAATCGACGCCGCCGGACAGCGCCAGCAGCACCTTGCCGTCGCCGATCTGCGCGCGCAGCGCCGCGACCTGCTCGGCAATAAACGCCTCCGCCAGCTCCGGCGTGGTAATGCGCTCCATCGTCTCCGGACGGGAAACAGGATCAAACATAGATATCAGCCTCTCTTTCTTCTATATATTTGATGATTCATTATACCGAATTTACCCGCGGCAGTAAATATAAAAATCAGCCAAAGTCAAAGAAGACTTTAGCTGATTCCTTGTGTGATTAAATCTTTCCGTGGCGGATGAGGGAATCGATGTAGGCCTGCGCCTGCTCTGCGGTCATGCCCATGGCGGCGAGCTGCTCGGCGCTCGGCAGGATGCCCGCCTTCAGCAGCGCGTCGCCGGAGGAGGCGAGCTGGCTCTGGCGCTCGCGGGAGACAGCGTGCTCCGCGCCGGCGATCGTCTGGGCATAGCTGCGCTCCCACTGCTCCACGCTGCGGCGCAGCTGCGCTTGCGTGTTCTCCCAGTTCGCGCTCCACTTTTCGAGCGTGAGCAGCTGGCTGAGATACTTCTGCGTCACGTCCAGCAGGGCGTCCGCCTTCTGGAACTCACCCTTGGCGCGCAGGGCGGCGATCTGGCGGGCGGTCTCGGCGGCCATGGTGGTCTGCGCGGTGTTGATCGCCTGGCGATTGCGCAGGCGCTGCGCCTCGATCTCGCTGTACTGCGCCTGACCGATGCCGCCGCGGTCGCCGCGCGCCTCGGCATAGAGGGCGGCGTTGTCCTTCGCCTTCGCGGATTCGATCTCATTGCGGTCGCGCTCGGTCTGCGCGCGCTCGTTTGCGTCCAGAAGCGCGTCGCCGAGGGCGGCGACGGACTCCGCCGTCTGCTCATCGATCTTCGCCTCCTTCTGGCGAAGCGCCGCCTCCGACCAGGAGGAGAGCAGATCCTTCATGGAGCCGGACGGGTTTTCCTTCACGCCGGGCGTGGCATATTCGCCGCGGTAGGTCTCG
>CAMJHX010000070.1 GCA_946405655.1 uncultured Clostridia bacterium | reverse complement strand
CGTCAGAATCGAAGAGATATAAAAAGAACCGGCAATGCCGGTTCTTTTTTATTCGGATTTGATTTCAGGCTTTTCCTTTTGGCGGCGCTCCCCTCTCGCCTCGAGCCACGGGAGGAAGACCTCCTTATAGACAAAGTCGAGAATGGCGGCGAACGGGATGGCGAGCAGAATGCCGACCACGCCGAAGATGTTTCCGCCGACGACGATGGAGACGAGGATCAGCAGACCCGAAACGCCGAGGGAGTTTCCAAACAGGCGCGGCTTGATGACATAACCGTCGAGCGTCTGCAGGATGAGCGTGAAGCCCACGAAGATGAGCGCATGGAGGGGCTTGACCAGAAGCAGGATCAGGCCGCCGATCGCGGCGCCGATGACCGGGCCGAAGGTCGGGATCAGATTCGTGAAGCCCACGACAACGGAGACGAGACCGGCATACTGCATGCCCATGATCCACATGAAGATCAGGTTTGCAATGCCGATGATGAGCGCATCGAGCAGGCTGTAGGTGATATAGCGCGAGAGGATGCTGTCGCACCGGGTGAGAAACAGGCGCGAGTGCTCCAGATGCGGCTTGCTCATGGTGGCGCGCGCAAGGCGGAGAACGCCGAGCTTGAGCGGTTCCTTCGCCGCGAGCAGATAGATCGAGAGGATCAGCGCGATGACCCAGTTGGCGACGCCCTTGCCCGCCTTGGAGGAGGCGCTGACGATGTTCGAGAGGTTCTTGGAGATCCAGTCGGCAATCTTGTTGACCAAATCGCCGGAGGAGGACAGGATATTGTCCACGTCCACATGCTTGGCGAGGCCCCAGCGCTCGATCAGCTTTTTGAGCGTTTCAAGGTAAGAGTCCACATTGCTCACAAGCGTGGTGACGCTGTCGATCAGCTGCGGGACGAGCGTGCCGATCAGGAAGAGCAGGAACGCCACGACCGTGATGACCGCGAGCGCCACGGAGAGCGACCAGCCGAGGTTCGGCTTTTTCACCCGGCGAAACAGCCTGCGCTCATAGAGCTTGGCGAGCGGGTTCATGAGATACGCCAGCACGCAGCCGAGCAGCACGGGGAGAAAATAGCCGCTGATCTTGCTGACGGCGCCCCAGATGTTGCTGATGTGCTCGAGCAGCACATACAGCAGCACGCCCAGGCAGATCGCCACGGCATAGGGATACCAGCTTTGTTCACTGATTTTTTTGCGTTTCATATCCGAAGTCCTTTCGGGGAGAGATTCTTTTACAATATAGCATTTCCGAACCGGATGCGCAATATCCGCGCGTTATTTCCGCCGGATGATGAGGCGGTCAAAGCACGCGAGCAGCCCCGGCAGGATGAAGAGGATGAGCAGCACCGCGCTCAGCGAGCCGAGGGCGATGGACGTGCAGACCTGCGCGATGCTCTGCGTGGGGCAGAACTTGCCGAGGATCGCCGTGACGAGGATGAGGATCAGGCCGGAGGTCATGATCGTGTGGATGGATTTTTCGTACGCGCCGCAGAGCGATTCATAGCGCGGCAGCGTCCGGCGCAGCTCCTGATAATAGCTGGAGAAGACGATGGCATAGTCGATCGTGGCGCCCATGAGGATGCCCTGCACGACGAGCAGCGCGAGATAATACACGTCGTAGCCCTGCCACCCCATGGCGGTGATCGCCATATAGACGCCGCACTGCACGAGCAGCACGAGGATGAGCGGAATGGTGGGCGCGCGGAACGTGAGCAGGACGACGAGGAAGATCGCGACGGCGGTGATGAGGCTCACGGTGAGAAACTCGCGGCTGAAGTTCCCCGCCATCTCATGCACCATGGCGGAGGTGCCGACGAGATAGGTCTCCCCCGCGAAGTCATTTTCGCAGCGCGCGTAGAGATCGTCCATGAAGGCGGTCGTTTCCTCGGAATCGTCGGGATAGTCGGAATAGATGACGACGCGGGACCACTCGGGGCCGCGCATCTGATTGCGCTGGGCGTCGAACGCCTCTCGCATCTGACCGCGGATGCGCTCGGTGCTGATGCCGAAGACATTGGCAAAGCGATCGTCGAGCGTGAGCGTGTCCATGAATTCATTCAGCGTCATGGTCACGTCATCGCCCCAGCCCTTGGTATGGAAGACGTTCTCGATGATGTTCTGCGGCATGGCGCTGCCGCCCATCTGCCCCATCGCCTCGGTGATCTGCGCGAGGTTCAGCGGCTGGTCGAAGGAATTGGCGTACGCCTGCACGGTGCGGACGTGCTCGTTTTGCTCCAGATCCGCGATGAGCGGCAGGATGGCGCCCTCGTCCTGATTCTGATAGACCAGAACGACGGTGTTGTCCGCCGGGAAGACGGACGAGAGCTCGTCCGTGAGATTCTCGGTGAAGATGATGGGCGTGAAGCTGCGCAGCCAGAAAAAGAGCGCAAACATGGCGACGAACACGAACGGGATGACATGCCGCGCCTTCTCGCTGAAGAAGGCGAGCCAGCGCGTCGGCAGCGGGATGGTCTTCTTCGCCGTCTTTTCCACGAGGCGGTCGCCCCAGAGGATGAGCGTGGGCAGGACGGTGAAGACGCAGATCATGCTGATGAAGACGCCCTTGGCGAGGACGACGCCGAGCTCACGCCCGATCTTGAACGTCATAAACACGAGTGCGAGCAGGCCCACGACCGTGGTGAAGGAGCTGGAGAAGATGGAGGAGAACGAATGCGCGAGGGCGGATTTCATGGCTTCCGTCTTGGGAAGACCGGATTTCTTCTCCTCGCGGTAGCGGTTCATGAGGATGATGGAATAGTCCATGCTGAGCACCAGCTGCAGCACGGGCGCGATGGAGAACGTGATATCGGAGATATAGCCCGGAACGAGATTCGTGCCGAGGTTGATGACGACCGCCATGCCGATGGCGATGAGAAACAGCACCGGCTCGATCCACGACCGGCTCATGAGCACGAGGATCGCGATGAGGATGCTCACGCCGATGGCGAGGAGCTTGAGCGGGACCTCGGTTTTGAGCATTTCGTTCGTGCCGATGGCGAAGTCATAGTCCTGAAACTGCTTGGTGAAGACGCGCTGCACCGTCTCCGCCTGACGCGAATCATAGCCGTAATCGAGGTTCACGATGAAGAGCGTGCGGCCGTCCTTGTTGTAGTGCGCGTTCCCGGGGACATACTCCACGCGGGAGACGTAGATGTGCTCCGCGATCTGCTGGCGGATGGCGGGAATCTCGCTCTCGTCCAGCCCGGTGAAGACGAAGCGGAAGGCGCTCTGCTCGCCGGGGTCGGGAAAGGCGGTCTCGATGATCTCAACGCCTTTGCGCATGGGCGATTTCGCCGGGAGATAGCGCGTCATGTCCGTGTTGATCTCCACGCGCAGCGCGAGAAAGGCGCAGAGGATCGTCACGGCGAGCATCACCGCCGCGAAGAGATATCGCCGATCCACCAGAATCCGGGCAAGCTGTTTCATGCCACCGCCTCCATGATGTGTAACTGGTTTATTCTACCACGCTGATGATAGAGGCGCAAGAAGAATATCCCTGCGGGCAGGAATGACGCAGGAGAGAAGGGCGAAATGATTTGCATCCATTGTGTTAATATGATATAGTGTAGTTTGTATCTTTATCAATGAACAGCAAAGGATGATAAAATATGGCATCTCAAGCCTTTTCCGGCAAAACCCTGCTAATCACCGGCGGCACCGGCTCGTTCGGCAACGCCGTACTCAACCGCTTTCTGGAGACCGACATCGGCGAGATCCGCATCTTCTCCCGCGATGAGAAGAAGCAGGACGACATGCGCCATGAATATCAGGCGAGCCATCCCGAGGCGTCGCAGAAGCTGAAGTTTTATATCGGCGACGTGCGCGATCTGCAGAGCCTGAAAAACGCCATGTACGGCGTGGACTACATCTTCCACGCGGCGGCGCTCAAGCAGGTGCCGAGCTGCGAATTTTTCCCGCTCGAGGCCGTGAAGACAAACGTCTTCGGAACCGACAACATGCTCACTGCCGCCATTGAGTGCGGCGTGCGCAGCGTCATCTGCCTCTCCACCGACAAGGCCGCCTACCCCGTGAACGCCATGGGCACGAGCAAGGCCATGATGGAGAAGGTCGCGGTCGCCAAGGCCCGCACAACGAAGCACACGAAGATCTGCTGCACACGTTACGGCAACGTCCTCTGTTCGCGCGGCAGCGTCGTGCCGCTCTGGATCGAGCAGATCCGCAAGGGCGAGCCGATTACGATCACGGAGCCGACGATGACGCGCTTTGTCATGAGCCTGGAGGAAGCCGTCGACCTCGTGCTCTTCGCCTTCGAGCACGGCGAGAGCGGCGACATTCTCGTGCAGAAGGCGCCCGCCTGCACGATCGAGACGCTCGCGAGAGCGACCAAGGCGCTCTTCGACCCGGAGGACAAGATCCCGGTGAAGGTCATCGGCATCCGCCACGGCGAGAAGATGTATGAGACCCTGCTCACGAACGAGGAGTGCGCCCATGCGATCGACCTCGGCGACTTCTACCGCGTGCCGGCCGACCAGCGCGACCTCAACTATGATAAATACTTCAAGGACGGCGACGCCGAGCGCGCCAAGCTCTCGGAGTTTACCAGCTCCAACACGACGCTCATGAACGTGGACGAGGTGCAGGAAAAGCTGCTGACGCTCGCGTACATCCGCGAGGAGCTCGCGAAGGAGTAAGAAATGAACATTCTCATCACCGGCGCGGGCGGCTTTGTGGGAAAGAATCTCGTCTGCGCACTGGAAAATATCCGCGACGGCAAGGACCGCACACGCCCCGGGCTGCAGATCGGGCACATCCTGCGCTGCACGCGGCAGACGACCGAGGCGGAGCTGAAGGAATACTGCGCGGAGGCGGACTTCGTGTTCCATCTCGCGGGGGTGAACCGCCCGAAGAATCCGGAAGAATTCATGGAGGGCAACCGCGACTTTACGGAGACGCTGCTGGGCGTGCTGGAGCTGACCGGAAACCGCTGCCCCGTGATGCTGTCCTCCTCCATTCAGGCAGAGCGGGACAATCCCTACGGCGAGAGCAAGCGTGCTGGCGAGGCCTTGATGCGAGAATACGGCGCACGCACCGGCGCGAAGACGCTGATCTACCGCTTTCCGAACGTGTTCGGCAAGTGGTGCCGCCCGAACTACAACAGCGCCGTGGCGACCTTCTGCCACAACCGGGCAAACGATCTGCCCATTCAGGTCAATGACCGGAGCACGCGCCTCACGCTCGTCTATATTGACGATGTGGTGCAGGAGCTGCTCGACGCGCTCGAGGGCAAGGAGCACCGGGACGGAGACTTCTGCTTTGTCCCCACGACGCACAGCGCGACGCTCGGCGAGATTGTGGATCTGATCGAGTCCTTCCGCGCGCAGCCGGAGACGCTGCTCCTGCCCGAGATTCCGAACGGCAGCTTCGCCAAGAAGCTCTATTCGACGTATCTCAGCTATCTGCCGAAGGAGAAGGTCGCGTTCCCCCTGAAGATGAACTGTGATGCGCGCGGGAGCTTCACGGAGCTTTTGAAAACCGCGAACTGCGGACAGTTCTCCGTGAATATCTCCAAGCCCGGCATCACCAAGGGCCAGCACTGGCACCATACGAAGTGGGAGTTTTTCATCGTCGTGAGCGGTCACGCGCTCATTCAGGAGCGCAAGATCGGCACGGACGAGGTGATCGAGTTCGAGGTCAGCGGGGAGTGCATTCAGGCCGTGCACATGCTGCCCGGCTATACGCACAACATCATCAACCTCTCCGAGACGGAAAACCTCGTGACCCTCATGTGGGCAAACGAGCTGTTTGATCCCAATCATCCCGACACATTTTATCAGGAGGTTTGAGCATGGCGAAGCTGAAGCTCATGACCATCATCGGCACGCGGCCGGAGATCATCCGCCTGAGCGAGACGATCAAGGCCTGCGACAAATATTTCGACCAGATCCTCGTCCACACGGGGCAGAACTATGACTATACGCTCAATCAGGTCTTCTTTGAGGATCTCGGTCTGCGCGCGCCGGATCACTATCTGAACGCCGTCGGCGCCGACCTCGGCGAGACGATCGGTAACATCATTGCCGCGAGCTACAAGCTCATGCGGGACGTGAAGCCCGACGCCGTGCTCGTGCTGGGCGATACGAACTCCTGCCTCTCTGTGATCGCGGCCAAGCGCCTGCACATCCCGATCTTCCACATGGAGGCGGGCAACCGCTGCTTCGACGAGTGCCTGCCGGAGGAGACAAACCGCCGCATCGTGGACGTGACGGCGGACGTGAATCTCTGCTACTCCGAGCACGCGCGGCGGTACTTAAACGCCGCGGGCGTGCCGAAGGAGCGCACCTACGTGACGGGCTCGCCCATGGCGGAGGTGCTGCACAAGAATTTCGACAAGATCGAGGCCAGCGATGTGCACGCCCGCCTCGGTCTCGAAAAGGGCAAATACATTCTGCTCTCGGCGCACCGGGAGGAGAACATTGACACCGAGGCCAACTTCTTCTCGCTCATGAACGCGGTGAACGCGATGGCGGAAAAGTACGACATGCCGATCCTCTACTCCTGCCACCCGCGGAGTAAAAAGTTCATTGAAGCGCGGGGATTTAAATATGACAGGCGCGTGATTCAGCACGAGCCGCTGGGCTTCCATGACTACAACTGCCTGCAGATGAACGCCTTCGCGGTCGTGTCCGACTCCGGCACGCTGCCGGAGGAGTCGAGCTTCTTCCTCTCCGTGGGGCACCCCTTCCCTGCCGTGTGCATCCGCACGAGCACGGAGCGCCCTGAGGCGCTCGATCGCGGCAACTTCATCCTCGCCGGCATCACGACCGAACAGGTGCTGCAGGCCG
>CAMJHX010000069.1 GCA_946405655.1 uncultured Clostridia bacterium | reverse complement strand
GCAGATCCACGAGCTTGTAGCGCCAGGTGCTCATCACGCCGTGATCCGCCGTGTCTACCATGATCAGCGGCGCGTAGGACACGTTTTTGAGATACGTCTTGCCAGTGTTCACGTTCTTCTCCAGCTCCAGCGTCGTCACGCCGGTGAGATTCGTGTAGTGGTCGTTCATGCAGGAGAGGAAGTTGCCCATGCAGTAGCAGAGGTACCCGGTGTGCTCGTTGCCGCTGGCATCCGTCACGGTGCGGGTCTCCATCGGCTCCGGCACGTGCGGGTGTCCGCCGAGGACGAGATCCACACCCTGCGCAAAGAGATGATCCGCGACCTCGCGCTGATAATCCACCGGCTCTGTGTGATATTCCAGACCCCAGTGCATGAACACCGCGATCATGTCCACGTTCAGATCCTTCGCAGCCGCGATGTCCGCGTCCAGTCCGGAGAGGTCCAGCTCGTCAATGTCGTCGGCATAGGGCTCCAGATAGTCGCTGAAGAAGATGTTCGCCGCGTACGGAAAGTCCGTCACGGGGAAGCAGTTCGTGCCGTAGGTGTAGGACAGGAAGGCGATCCGAATCCCGTTTATGTCCTTCACCACGATGCCGTGGTTCTCGCTGCGCTCTTCCTGCGTGCGGTAGGTGCCCACGTGGTCGAGCCCGGCGGCGTCCAGCACGTCCAGCGTGTTGTCCAGCCCCTCCTTGCGCGCGTCCATGCAGTGGTTGTTCGCCGTCTCCACCAGATCAAAGCCCGCGCTCTTCAGATCCGCCGCGAGCTTCACGGGGGAGTGGAACGTCGGATAGCCGGACACGTCGCCCTCGATCGGGAACGTCGTCTCAAAGCAGCAGAAGGCATAGTCCGCGTCCTGCACATAGGGGATTGCGCCCTCCATGACGGGCAGATAATCATAGCCGTCGCCGGTGCTCGCCTCCTCGTTGAGCCCCATGTGCACGACGAGGTCGCCCGCGTAGGCGAGCGTCGCGTTCCGGAAGGACGGTTCCTTCGGCTCCGGCGTGGGCGTCGGCGTCGGCTTCGGCGTTGCCGCGGCTTTCGGCGCTGCGGACACCTCCGCCGGCATCCGGAACGACGCATCCTCCGACGGCGCGTCCTTCAGAAATGTGCAGCGCGGCATCGCGAACACGGCGATGAGCGCATAGACCGCGAGCAGCACCGGCACGCCATATCGCTTTGCCAGCACCGCGAGCGTCGTGCCGTCTCCGAAGAAGGTCTCCAGAAACGTCTTCCTGCGCGGCGGCTGTCTCTTTTTATTATGATTCTCGTTCATGACAATGGCTTCCTTTGTTCGTCATTATAAAGTCAGTATAGCATTCCAAACCGCGCCGCACAAGCGGAAAAATCACGAAACACTTGCGTTCCCGCTGCATCTTGTCATATGATGGGATCGAGAGGAGGCGAGAAGATGAAAAACGTGCTCACGGTGACGAACCGCGCCGCGTTCCGTGCGTGGCTCCAAAGCCATGCCGCGGCGGAGAGCGAATGCTGGGTGCGCGTCCGGCGGGGGAGACCCGCAGACGCGGACTGCCTCTGGTATCTCGACGCGGTGGAGGAGGCGCTCTGCTTCGGCTGGATCGACAGCACGAGCCGGTCGAGCGATTCCGGTTCCCTGCAGCGCTTCACGCCCCGCCGCAAAAACAGCCCCTGGACGGAGCTCAACAAGGAGCGCGTCCGCCGTCTCGAGCGGCTGGGTCTCATGACCGACGCCGGGCGCGCGGTTCTGCCTCCGATGGGGCCGCGCAGCTTCCGCTTCGACCCGGACGTCGTCGCCGCGCTGAAGCGTGCGCGCGTATGGACGAAATTTCGCGCCTTTCCGCCGCTCTATCAGCGCATCCGCGCCTATAACGTCGCGTTTTATAAAACCAGATATCCCGCGCAGTACGAAACCGCGCTCGCCCATCTGATCGAGATGACCAGGCAGGGCAGACTCTACGGCGAGTGGAACGATTACGGCCGACTGTTGTAAAAGGAGCATTTCATGGAAGAAAATGAAGTTCTGCGTCAATTAACAGAGCGCAAGTCCGTCCGCGCGTTTCAGGATCGTCAGATCCCGGAGCCGGCTGTGCGCGCGATCCTCACCGCCGCGTCCAATGCCCCGAGCGCGGGCAACCAGCAGCTCTATACGATCCTGCGCATCACCGATCCCGCGCTCAAAGCCGCGCTCAGCGAGTCGTGTGATCACCAGCCCTTCATCGCGAAGGCGCCGCTCGTGCTCGTCTTCTGCGCCGACTGCAAGAAGTGGTATGACGCCTACCGCTCTGTCGGCTGCGATGCCCGCAGACCCGGCGCGGGCGATCTGCTCCTCGCCGTGGACGACGCCCTTGTCGCCGCGCAGAATGCCGTCACCGCCGCGTGGTCGCTCGGCGTCGGCTCCTGCTTCATCGGGGATATCATGGAGAACATGGAGACGCAGCGCCGTCTGCTGCAGCTGCCGGAATATGTCTTCCCGGCGGCGATGCTCGTCTTCGGCTATCCCACCGAGCAGCAGAAAAGCCGCCCCAAGCCCCCGCGCGCCGCGCTCGAATATCTCGTGCAGGAGAACACCTACACGCCGCTCGACGGGGAGACCCTCCGCCGAATGCTCCTCAAAAATTGCTCTGAGGACGCCTATGAAGACTGGCTGCGCGCCTTCCACGCGCGCAAATACGATTCCGATTTCGCCCGCGAGATGACGCGCTCCGTCGCGGCGTTCCTCCGGCAGTATGAAAGGGGAGACGAATATGCAGACTCCGTTTGATCCGCTCGCACAGCGATATCCCTCCCAGCGCTATCCGATCTACGCCCGCGGCGGCATGGTGAACACCTCCAGCCCGCAGGCGTCCGCCACCGGGCTCTCCGTGCTGCAAAAGGGCGGCAATGCCATCGACGCCGCTGTTGCGGCAGCCGCGACGCTCACGGTCACGGAGCCCACCTCCTGCGGCCTCGGGTCGGACGCCTTTGCCATCGTCTGGTCTCAGAAGGAGCAGCGCCTCTTCGCCCTCAACAGCAGCGGCCCCGCGCCGATGACGGCGAGCGCGGAGCGCATTCTCGCCGAGGGGCGGGACAACCATGGGAAAATGCCCTCCCACGGCTGGACGCCCGTCACCGTCCCCGGCGCGCCAAAGGCGTGGGCGGAGCTCGTCCGCCGCTTCGGAAGACTGCCGCTGAAGGACGATCTCGCGCCCGCCGTCGCCTACGCCCGCGACGGCTACCCCTGCGCGCCGAATCTCGCGGTGCACTGGGGCGCGGCGTTCCGGCGCTATCGGGAGACGCTCACCGGACCGGAGTTCGCCGCGTGGTTTCAGACCTTCGCGCCGGACGGCAGGAGCCCGACGCCCGGAGATCTCATCCGTCTGCCGGATCACGCCGCCACGCTGGAGGCCATCGGCGAGACGAATGCCGACGCCTTTTACAGCGGTGAGATCGCGCGAAGGATCGATGCCGAGAGCCGGCGCTTCGGCGGCTATCTCCGCTATGAGGATCTCGCCGCGTTCGAGGCAAAATGGGTCGAGCCCATCCGCGTGAACTACCGCGGCTATGAGGTCTGCGAGATCCCACCGAACGGGCAGGGCATCGTGGCGCTCATGGCGCTGAACATCCTCAAGGAATATACGTTTTCCGAAAAGGACTCCGTCGAGACCGCCCACCGCCAGCTCGAGGCGATCAAGATGGCGTTTGCCGACGCGCTCCACTATGTCACGGATCCCGCTGACATGACCATCGACTATCACCGCCTGCTCGACCCCGCCTACGGCGCCGCGCGCGCCCGCGAGATGACCGGCCGCGCGCAGATCTATACGCACGCCGTCCCGCCGAAGAGCGGCACGGTCTACCTCTGCTGCGCCGACGCGGAGGGGAACATGGTCTCCTTCATCCAGTCGAACTACATGGGCTTCGGCTCCGGCGTCGTCGTGGGCGGCACCGGTGTCGCCCTGCAGAATCGCGGCGCGGATTTCTCGCTGAGCCCTGCCGACGCGAACTTCCTCAAGCCCGGCAAGCGGAGCTATCATACGATCATCCCGGGCTTTCTCATGCGGGACGGTCAGCCCGTCGGTCCCTTCGGCGTCATGGGCGCCTATATGCAGCCGCAGGGCCATGTGCAGGTCGTCATGAACTACGTGGACTTTCATCTTGACCCGCAGCAGGCGCTCGACGCCCCGCGCTGGCAGTGGCTGCGCGACGGCCGCGTCGTCGTGGAGCCGCGCTTTGACGCCTCGCTCGCGCAGGGCCTCCTTCAGCGCGGCCATGATCTCAGCCACAGCGCCGACGTTGCCAGCTTCGGCCGCGGCCAGATGATCGTCCGCCTCCCAAACGGCACCCTCGTCGGCGGCACGGAATCCCGCACCGACAGCAACATAGCCTGTTATTAAAAAGATGGTGAATGCTGCTGTAGGGGAGGGGCTTGCCCCTCCCGGCGTTCCAGCGTTTTGATCGAAAAAGTGCAAGGCGAATCCGCAGAATGTTGACTCTGCGAATTCGCCTTGTTTTTATTTGTCCGCTTCCGGCAAACAATGCATCTGCGTCTGCCCCAACACCCGAAAGCCCTCGGCGAGACCCTTTCCGCTGCGGAGGCCGAAATCCACCGCCCGCAGCCTGAGGTAAAGCCGCACCGCCCGCAGCGCATCGCACCCCGCCGGGAACTGGCTCTCATGGCAGAGCAGCGCCTCCTGCTGCCGCGCGAAGGTTTCCCGCGTCCCAATATATCGGTTGGGCTTCGCCGTCATGTAATACGCGATCGCCTGAACCGGCGCGGCCTTCGCACCGAGGCGCGCCATGACCGGCTGCGAGGATGCGCAGAACGCCAGCCGCCGTGCGCATTGTCCTGTACGCAGATGATCTACGTGGCACTCGCTGTCCACGCAGGGGTCCGGCGCAAAGAGTACCTGCGGCTGCGCATCGCCGATCACGGCGGCGACGGCGCGGAGCAGCTCCTCTTCTTCATAAAACCCGCCGTCCTCAAACGGCAGAAACCGCACGTCCGTCACGCCGAGGCGCTTTGCCGAGGCGAGCGCTTCTTTCTGCCGGATCTCGATCAGCGCCTCCGGCGTCGTGCCCTTTGGAGCATAGTCCAGCCCGTAGCGCCCGTCGGTGCAGATGAGGAAGGTCACCTGCTTTCTCATACCGGCGAGCTTTGCCGCCGTCGCGCCCGCGCCGATCTCAATGTCGTCCGGGTGCGGGCCGAGAAAGAGAAACCGGTCAAACTGCTCGAGCCTCGGCAGGGGAGCGGCGAAGCGGAGGATCGCCTTCGTGATGCTCATGCCTTCGCCTTTCTCCGCTCCAGCTCGCCGCAGATGCGCTCATATTCCGCCTCGTCCAGCTTGTAGCGCTTTTTGTAGAGCACATAGGACAGGAACATGAGCACGCACGGCAGCACCGTCATCACCAGCAGCAGCCCCACGGACTGCCCGTGGCGCACGCCCTGCAGCAGATTCGTAATCGCGTCCGCCTTCTGATCGGAGGAGAGAACGCCCTGATTCGCCTGCTGCTCAAAGCCCGCGATGCCGTTGGTGTATTCGAGGATGTGGAACGCGAGATAGGTCGCGTTCGCGATCGCCACCGTCAGCGCCGAGGCGAGCTTCGTGAGAAACGGCCGCAGGGAGGACACGATGCCCTCGTCGCGCGTGCCGTGCTTGAGCTCGTTATATTCCACCGTGTTCATGATCGAGATCATCATGATCAGATAGAACCCGTACTGCCCGAAGTTTGCAAGCATGTAGCCCACCGTGATCAGGATAAACTTCGGCATGCCCGCGCCGGGCATCAGCAGCCCCGGCAGCAGCATCACCGCGTAACCGACGAGTCCGACCACCATCAGAACGTCCATCAGCTTTTTGCGGTTCATATGCCGCGAGATTGCGGGGTAGAAGAGCATCAGAAACGCCGTCACGAACATGCCGAGCATCTGAAACGCCGTGAAGAAAATGCCCTTGTAGCCGAATTCCACATAGATATACGTCTGCCCGACGCCGGACATGACAATGCCGTTTCCGATCTGCTGCAGCAGGAAAATGAGCGAGATCCACAGCAGCTGGTCGTTGCCGGTGATCGTGCCGATGATCTTTTTGAAGCTCACGGGCGGCGCGGGCTCGTCGCCGTAGTCGCGCAGCTCCTTCACGCCGAAGACGGTGAAGGCGAGGAAGATCGGCGCGATGATCGCAATCGCGAGCGCCACGAGACCGTAGGCGGTCACGGCGTTGCCGCCGAGCGCGTTGTCGCCCGCCGTGAAGTTCGGGATCAGGGACGCCGCCAGCACGCCGCCGATGCCCGCAAAGAGCGTCGCGCGCGAGGTCAGCTGGTTGCGCGTGTTCGCGTCGGACGAAAGCGCCGGCACCATGCCCCAGTATGCAATGTCGTGCATCGTGTAGGTGATGCTGTAGAGGAAATACATCGCCCCGAAGAACCACACGAACTGCCAGCCCTGCAGCTTCACGTTGAACGTCGCATAGACGACGAGCGACGTCGTGAGAATGCCGATCACGAGCCACGGCTTGAATTTGCCCCAGCGCGTGCGCGTCCGCTCGATGATGTTGCCCATCACGGGGTCGTTGAGCGCGTCGAAAATGCGCGCCGCCACCATGATCGCCGTGATCGCGGACAGCTGCGCCGCGTTGAGATTTCGCGTAAAGAGCACGAACGTCAGCAGATAGCTCGTCACCAAGTTATACACCATGTCGCGCCCGACGGTGCCGAGCGGGAACATGATCAGATTTCGCTTCTGGATTTTCGCGTTGTCCATGGTATCATCTCCCATCGTTGCCTTGATTGTACCAAGCTTTCGGCGCGGATGCAAGCATATCCCTCCCTGTCATCCTGAGCGGAGCGCATCAGCATTCCCATCCTGTCATCCTGAGCGGA
>CAMJHX010000068.1 GCA_946405655.1 uncultured Clostridia bacterium | reverse complement strand
TCGGGTGCGGTTTTGCTGTTTCTGTTTATGCCTTGACGGTGCCGTCGGGGTTGAACAGCGGCAGGGGACCGAGCACGATGATGTCGTCGCGGTCGATCGCGTCGCCCTCGGCGAGCACGGCCATCTTCGCGACCACCTCGCCGCCGGCCTGACGGACCAGCTCTTCCACTGCGCGCAGGCTCTCGCCGGTGGAGATCACGTCGTCCACGATCGCGATGCGCTTGCCGCGGATCATCTCGGCGTCCTCGGTGTCGAGCACGAGCGTCTGCACGCCCTGCGTCGTGATGCTTTTCACGTTCACGGTGAACACGCCCTGCATATAGGCCTTGGCCTTCTTGCGGGCGATGAAGTATTTGTCCGCGCCGCTCTGCCGCGCCATTTCATAGATCAGGGGGATGGCCTTCGCCTCGGGGGCGATCAGGTAGTCATATTCGGGTGCGCGCTTCAGAAGCTCCGCCGCGCAGTGCACGGTCAGCTCCACATCGCCGAAGATGACAAACGCGCCGATGTACAGGTCGTCAGAGACCTTGCACAGGGGCAGATCGCGTTTCAGCCCGGCGATATCCATCTCATAGGTCATGAATGGGTCCTCCTTAAAATATAGTATCCAACAGGATATCAATTTACATTATACAGCCTTTTCGTAAAAAAGCAAGGGCACAGCATACCAGCAACTTCCATTAAACAAAAACGAACAACGAAAAACTGTCATATGTAGCAAAATAGATAAAGCGCAGTGAATAATCACCGAAATCGTTGTGTTAATTTCCTAACGCCGTCAAGTTGTATAAATTTGGTGGGGATTTTAGGGGCGAAATTCCCGCCTTCGTCGAAAATGAATAAAATGTGAACAAATTGATTGCGGTTTTCATGGAAATCGTGTAAAATAGACCCATCCAAAAGGTTTCTCTATGGTCAAGTCCACGGCAGACGATCGCGGTTGTCATCCGCCGGACCGGGAGGGACCCCGTTTGTGTTTTGGAAAAATGGAAATGGAGGAATTCACTATGGCGAAACAATCTATGCCTGTTCCCGAACAGGGGAACGATCGTGGCTCCTTCGGCTCGAACATCGGCTTCCTGCTCTCCGCCATCGGCTCTGCGGTCGGCCTCGGCAACATCTGGGGCTTCCCGTATAAGATGGGTAAGAGCGGCGGCTTCTCGTTCCTGCTGATCTACCTGCTCCTGGCGATCTTCGTCGGCTTCGTTATCATGCTCGGCGAGCTCGCGCTCGGCCGCAAGACCGGCTTCGGTCCCGTGAATGCGTATGCTGCCGTCTCCAAGAAGTTCAAGTGGGCCGGCTGGCTTGGCGTCATCGTTCCGTTCCTGGTCATGACGTTCTACTCCGTCCTCGGCGGCTACTGCATCTACTACATCATCGTCAACGTCATCGGCCTGTTCTCCGGCGGCGCCCCCGGCAACGAGGTGTTCGGCGCTCTGCTGCTGACGCCCGGCTTCGGCATCGGCTGCACGCTGCTGTTCATGCTCATCTGCTATTTCATCAACCGCAACGGCGTCGGCGGCGGCATCGAGAAGTTCAACGAGGTCGGTATGCCCGCCCTGTTCGTCCTGCTCGTGGTCGTCATCATCCGCTCCCTCACGATGCCCTATGCTTCCGTTGGTCTGAAGTTCATGTTCGTTCCCGGTTACTCCACCAAGGAAGTCATCGTCAACGGCGTGAGCTACGGCTCCTTCCTGGAATCCGCTCCCGGCGCGCTGTCCGTCCTGGCCACCGCCGCCGGCCAGATGTTCTTCTCCCTGTCTCTGGCGATGGGCGCCATGATCACCTATGGCTCCTACCTCAGCAAGTCTGAGAGCCTCCCGAAGAACTCTGTCATCATCACCGTCGCCGATACCCTGGTCGCGATCATGGCCGGTATCGCCGTCATCCCCGCCGCCGTTGCCCACGGCATGGCTCAGATCGACGCCGGCGAGCTCGAGAGCGTTGCGCAGATCAAGCTCAACGGCCCCGGCCTCCTGTTCAGCACCCTGCAGAACGTGTTCCACAGCATGGGCGTTCTCGGCGCTGTCATCGGCCTGCTGTTCTTCGTGCTCGTGCTCATCGCGGCTGTGTCCTCCGCCATCTCCCTGGTTGAGGCCGTGTCCGTCACCTTCATCGATCGTGCTTCCGCCCGCGGCCACGAGGTCAGCCGTCCCCGTACGGTCGGCATCGTCTGCGTCGTGATCATGATCTTCGCGATCTTCGTCTGCGTCGACGGTCTGGCCGAGCGTCCCTTCACGCCGGCTGACATGTTCGGCTGGAAGGTCGGTACCTGGAACGACTGCTGGCTCGACTTCATGGACGTGTGGTCTGAGGGTATTGCGATGCCTCTCGGCGCTCTGATCATGGCCCTCATGATCGGCTGGGAGCTCAAGCCCAAATTCTTCGCGGACGAGATCAAGCAGGGCGACTCCGGCAAGTGCATCGGCTTCTGGGGCGTCTGCATGAAGTTCATCGTCCCCATCGTCATGGTCTTCGTGCTGCTCGTTCAGATCAGCAGCTTCTTCGACCTCGGCTGGTTCTAATCGAACCGCTTCTCCAGATTTTCAAATCTGCAAAATCAACCGCAGTCGGCGGCCTTCGGGCCGCCGACTTTTGCGTGTTCTGCAGGCTCGGAGCGTAGGGGCCGACGCCCTCGGCGGCCCGCGCTCTCAGCAGAGTTCACGCGAAAGCGTGAAAACGTTCAAATTGGTTTTTCCGGCGACATGCGCGGCGGAAAAACTCCCTGAGGCGCAGCGTCACGCAAGCCCTCGCGCCGACCAAGCCGGGCAAAGCCCAGCGCGATAAGCGCTAGTACCAAAACGAGAGGCTCATGTTTATGAGCCTCTCGTTTTGAGAGCGGAGCGACAGATTTTTGTTCACAATTTCCCCCTTTTCAACCGATGCTTTTTAACGTATAATAGAGAAGATATATGAAGTACACCGAAAGAAACGAGGAAACCTCCCATGGATACTGTTACCCCCAAATATCACCGCATTCTTCTGAAGATCAGCGGTGAGGCTCTGGCCGGCTCGAAGAAGACCGGTCTGGATTTCAAAATGATCGCCAGCGTCTGCGACGCGATCGAGCAGTGCCGCGATCTCGGCGTGCAGGTCGGCGTCGTCATCGGCGGCGGCAATTTCTGGCGCGGCGCCAAGGACGGCGGCGGCTACATGGAGCGCTCCCGCGCGGACCATATGGGCATGCTCGCCACGGTCATGAATTGCCTCGCTGTCTCCGATGTGATGGAGCAGAAGAACATCCCCGCCCGCGTCCAGACCGCGACGGAGATGCGCGCCTTCGCCGAGACCTATACCCGTCAGCGCGCGGTGAAGCATCTGGAGGAGGGCAAGGTCGTCCTCTTCGCCGGCGGCACCGGCTGCCCCTATTTCTCCACGGACACCGCCGCCGTGCTCCGCGCCTGCGAGATCGACGCCGACGCCATCCTGCTTGCCAAGAACATCGACGGCGTTTACAGCGCCGACCCCCGCGTCGATCCCAGCGCCGTAAAGTACGACGAGATCTCCTATGACGAGGTGCTCGCGCAGCATCTGGCCGTCATGGACTCCACCGCCACGAGCCTTGCGATGGACAATCACCTCCCGGTGTTCGTCTTCGCCCTGTCCGAGCCGGAGAACATCCTCCGCGCCGTCACGGGTCAGGCCGTCGGCACCCTGGTCGAGTAATCAACGTAATTTCAGATAGAGGAGGAATCATCATGTCTCTCGAATACACCGATTTTGAGCGTAAAATGAAGCGCACCTGCGAGTTCCTGTCCGAGCAGCTGGCCGCTGTCCGCGCCGGCAAGGCGAACCCCGCCGTGCTCGACCGCATCACCGTCGAGTATTACGGCACAGACACGCCCATCAACCAGATCGCCTCCATCAGCTCTCCCGATCCCCGCAGCCTGCTCATCCAGCCTTGGGACGCCTCCGCGCTCAAGTCCATTGAGAAGGCCATTCTCGCGTCCGACCTCGGCATCAACCCGCAGAACGACGGCCGCGCCATCCGCCTGATCTTCCCGCAGCTGACCGAGGAGCGCCGCAAGGAGCTCGCCAAGCAGGTCAAGAAATACGCCGAGGAAGCCAAGGTCGCCGTGCGCAACATCCGCCGCGACGCCGTCGAGAAGTTCAAGGCCGAGAAGAAAAAATCCGAGATCACCGAGGACGATCTCAAGATCGCCGAGAAGGATCTCCAGAAGCTGACCGATGATTTCATCAAGGAAGTCGAAAAGATCGGCGAAGCCAAGGAAAAGGAGCTCATGGAGCTGTGAAAACCGTCGGAAAACTGCTGACCGGGCTTGCCGCAGCGGAAAGCCTGTTCATCGCTCTGATCGAGATGCGCCACTGGGAGGAAAAGGGCGCGAGCTTTTTCCCCGAGCCGCACGAGGGCTTTTTCCGCGACACCGTCATCATGGCGGGCAACCAGGGGCTGTATAACGGCTTTCTGGGCGCGGGCATGCTCTGGGGTCTGCTCCGGCGCGATACGGGCGTGTGCCTGTTTTTCCTCGCCTGCATGCTGACCGCCGCGGGCTACGGCTGCGCCACCACCTCCCGCAAGATCATTCTGCAGCAGGGTACGGTTCCGGCCGCTGCGCTGGCAGCCATCGCCCTCGGAAAGTAACACTGACGAACCAAAAGGGGGATTTCTATCCCCCTTTTCGGCGTCGTTTGACTGGAGTCGCTTATGGCTATTTTTCAGAAGAAGAGAGCAGGGGAGGACGCCCCTGCGTTTGATCCCGCGCGCCTGCCGCGCCACATCGCCATCATTCTCGACGGCAACGGCCGCTGGGCGAAAAAGCGCGGCCTGCCCCGCACCGCCGGCCACGCCGTCGGCGCCGAGACCGTGCGCAAGATCGCCAATTACTGCAAAGACATCGGCGTCGAGTATCTCACGCTCTACGCCTTTTCCACCGAAAACTGGAAGCGCCCGGACGATGAGGTCCATACGATCATGGACATCTTCGAGCGCTATATCATCGAGGCCATCGAGGTCATGAAGAAGGACGGCATCCGCATGGACTTCTTCGGCGAGCTCTCGGCGCTCAGCCCCCGCCTGCAGGAGCTCATGCGCGACGCGCGTGCCGAGAGCAGCCACCACGACGGCTGCCAGCTCAACCTCTGCATCAACTACGGCGGGCGCGATGAGATCCTCCACGCCGTGCGCCGTTACGCCGAGCTCTATAAAAACGGCGAGGCGCCGGAGCTCACGGAGGATTATTTCTCGAGCCTCCTCTATACCGCCGCCATCCCCGATCCGGATCTCATCATCCGCACCAGCGGCGAGCAGCGCCTGTCGAACTATCTTCCGTGGCAGGGCGCCTACAGCGAGCTCTATTTCACCCCCGTCCTCTGGCCCGACTTCACCGAAGCCGATATGGACGCGGCGATCGTAGAATTCCAGCGGCGTGATCGCAGATTTGGTGGAGTAAAGTAACTGTCAATCTAAAAACGTAGGGGCGGCGTCCTCGACGCCCCTTTTCAAAAGGATGATTTCATCATGAAAAACAGACTCATCGTGGCCGGAATCGGCATTCCCGCTCTGCTGGCCGTCATTTTCTTCGCTCCGCTCTGGGGCTGGGCGATCGTTGTGGGCGTCATGGCGTCGTTCTCCGCCTGGGAGCTGACGCACACCGTCCTGGGCGAGCGCTTCCGCACGCGCTTCGGCGTCTATGCCGGCGTCGCCGCGTTTGCCATCCCGCTCGGCGCGGTCTTCGGCTATGCCACCATCACGGAGCGCGCCGCCATGTATGCGCTGTTCTTCGTCATGTTTCTCGAGAAGATGATCGCCCTCGAGCGGCGCGAGGAGAATCTCCCGTTTTCCGATCTCGCGGTCGTGCTCTTTGCGGGCATCGTGCTGCCCCTCCTGCTCACGGCGCTCGTGCGCCTCGGCATGAACCGCCCGAAGCCCGCCTTCATCCTGCTCACGTTCGTCATCGTCTGGATCACGGACTCCGGCGCCTTCTTCGTCGGCAACGCCATGGGCAAGCATAAGCTCGCCCCGCGCCTCAGCCCGAAGAAATCCGTCGAGGGCGCCGTCGGCGGCCTGCTCGCCGCGATCGTCGGCGTGCTGCTCTTCGGCCTGGTGCTCAAGCTCTGCGGCTGCTGGGTCAAGTTCGGCTGGCTCATCGTCTACGGTGTGCTCGGCAGCATCGCCGGTCAGCTCGGCGACCTCGCCTTCTCCGCCATCAAGCGCGAGCACGGCGTCAAGGACTATTCCAACCTGCTCCCCGGTCACGGCGGCATGCTCGACCGGTTCGACAGCACCATCTTCTGCGCACCGCTCTTAGAGCTGCTGGTGCTGTGGATCCCTGCGTTCGGAATGTAAACAGTGTGAAGTGTGGAGTTTAAAGGTTTTTGAAGCAACCTTTTAGATTCGTCGCCGAAAGGCGACACCACAATTCCTAACTCCTAATTCCTAATTCCTAACTCGTTTTAATACTGACTCTAAAGAGGCATAGACTTATGGTACGATCTATCTCTATTCTCGGCTCCACCGGCAGCATCGGTCGCCAGACCGTCGCTGTGGCGGAGCATCTCGGCCTGCGTGTGCGGGCCATCACCACCAACCGCAGCATCGCGCTCGCGGAGGAGCAGGCGCGCCGCCTGCATCCCGCCATGGTCGCCGTCACGGACGAGGCGGCGGCGAAGGAGCTGCGCGTCGCCCTCGCCGATACGGATATCAAGGTCTGGGGCGGCGAGCACGCCCTCGTCGAGGCGGCGGTGATCTCCGAGGCCGATACCGTTGTCACGGCGGTCTCCGGCGCCGTCGGCCTCAAGCCCACGCTTGAGGCGATCCGCAAGGGACGCCGCATCGCGCTCGCGAATAAAGAAACCCTCGTCTGCGCGGGCGAGATCGTCATGCGCGAGGCGAAG
>CAMJHX010000067.1 GCA_946405655.1 uncultured Clostridia bacterium | reverse complement strand
TCCGGCGAATCAACGCCGGAGGGCGGTTTTTCATGCGCAAATAATAGTTAGGAGTGAGGAGTGAGGAGTCGTATAAAGATTGTCATTCTGAGCGGAGCACGGAGTGCGGAGTCGAAGAATCTTGGCAGAGCAGTTGGACAAACGCTGACGGTTCTCTTTTACTGCACTGCCAAGATCCTTCGACAAGCTCAGGATGACAAATGATTACTGCGCACGAACCATTTGTCAACTCCTAACTCCTAATTCCTAACTCCTCACTCATTCCTCGTCCACTCCTTCACGAACTCAATAAACTGCTTCACAATCGGTCTCGCTTCCTTATAATTCGGGATCGCGACGGCGATGGTTCTTGTGGCGGGGGGATCGAGCTCCTTGACGACGACGTTGTGGTTGTCCGACTTCAGCACCAGCTCGTGCGTGATGCAGATGCCGAGGCCGGTTTCGACCATGGAGAGCATGGCGTAGTCATCCGCGGTCTGAAAGCGGATGCGCGGCTCAACGCCCGCGGCTCTGAGCACGCGCAGGGCGTCCTGGTTCGTGCTGTCGACGAGGCTCACGACCGCCTCTTTTCCGAACTGCGCCGCCGGCACCGCCGGCGCCTCCGCGAGCGGGTGGCCCTGCGGCAGCACGGCGAGGAGGCGATCCTCCTTGACGGGGATCATGTCGCACTCGAGCGCGTCCGGCAGGCTCACGAAGCCGAAATCCACCGCGCCGGTGCGCACATATTCGTCCACCTCGGCGTACGCCCCGTCGAAGAGGCGAAACTCCGCCTCGGGGTGCTCCGCCTGAAACGCCTTCATCATGGCGGGGAGCCAGTTGACCGCGACGCTCTTGAACGTGGCGATGCGGATCGTGTCTCCCCCGCTGCGGCGCACCTCCTCCACGGCGGTGAGCAGCGCCTCGTCCGCCCGCACGACCTGCTCAACGGCGCGGTAGACCCGCCGCCCCTCCTGCGTGAGCCGGACGCCCGCCTTGTTGCGCACGAGCAGGCGAAAGCCGAACTGCTTTTCGAGCGCGCCGAGGTTCTGCGTCAGGGCGCTCTGCGTCATGCCCATCGCCTGCGCCGCCTGTGAGACCGAGCGGAGCTCCACTGTTTTTAAAAAGGCGCGATACTGCTTTAAGCTCATGTCTGCCTCCGTTTGTATTAGAAAAAGTTATATTATGTTAGGATTATAGCCCAAAGATCGCTTCCTGTCAATGGAAATTCCCCGTCATTTTATGAAAAATTATGAATTTTCCATTGACAAAAACGACGGATTCGGGTAGACTACAGGTGTTTTTACCCCGGAGGACTTATATAAGTTTCTCTAATGCAAATGATTCCGGAGGGATTCCAAATGAAAACTGCTGAATTGATCGCCATGCTGCTGTACTTCGCAGTGGTCATCGCCATCGGCGTGTATTTCTTCTTCCGCGACCGCAAGCACGCGGGCGAGAAGGAATACTTCCTCGGCGGCCGCCAGATGAACGGCTGGGTCGCGGCGCTCTCTGCCGGCGCGTCCGATATGAGCGCGTGGGTGCTGATGGGTCTGCCGGGCTCGATCTATCTGCTCGGCGTCGGCCAGGTCTGGATCGGCATCGGCCTTGCCATCGGCACGGTGCTCTCGTGGATCTTCGTGGCGCCCCGGCTGCGCCGCTACTCGATCCGCGCAAATGACTCGATCACGATCCCGCAGTTTCTCACGAATCGCTTTCTGACGAGCAACAAGGCGCTGCAGATCATCTCCGCGATCGTGTTCGTGATCGCCTACTGCGTCTACTCCGCCTCCAGCATCGACGCCTGCGGCACGCTGTTCAACACCGTGCTCGGCTGGGATAAGCAGACGGCGATGATGATCGCCACCGCGCTGATCCTCGTCTACGTCTTCCTCGGCGGCTTCAACGCCGTGTGCTGGACGGACTTCTTCCAGGGTCTGCTGATGCTCGCAGCATTGATGCTCGCGCCCATCTTCGCAGTGTTCGCGATGAACGCCGCCGACTTCGTGCAGCCCGCCGTGAACGTGGGCGAGGACTACTACAAGCTCGTGCCCAGCGTGGCGGATGTGCTCAGCGGCCTCGCGTGGGGTCTCGGCTACTTCGGCATGCCCCACATCATCGTCCGCTATATCTCCATCCGCTCCGAGAAGGAGATGAAGCGCAGCCGCGTCATCGGCAGCACGTGGACGGTGCTCATCCTCGCGGCCTCCGTCGTCGTGGCGCTCGTCGGCCGCAAGTTCATCGGCGACGCGCTCGTGGACGGCGAGCAGAACCTCCTGTTCATCACGATCGTGCGCAAGGTGTTCCCCGCCTTCATCGGCGGCATCCTGCTCTCGGCGATCCTCGCCGCTGCCATGAGCACGGCGGACAGCCAGCTGCTCGCCTCCTCCTCCGCCTTCGCGAGCGACATTTACAAGCCCGTCTTCCGCAAGGGCGCCTCCGACAAGGAGATGCTCTGGGCCGGCCGCGCGATGGTCGTCGTGATCTCCATCGTGGCGTATCTGATCGCCGTGAACCCCAACTCCGGCGGCATCATGGCGCTGGTCTCCAATGCGTGGGGCTTCTTCGGCGCGGCCTTCGGCCCCGTGATCCTGCTCGCGCTCTACTGGAAGCGCCTGACCTACTCCGGCGCGGTCGCGGGCGTGGTCGTCGGCTTCGGCGTGGACTTCCTGTGGTTCAAGTTCCTCGTCGGCTCCACCGGCATCTATGAGCTGCTGCCCGGCTTCCTCTGCGGCCTGATCGCCGCGGTTGTCGTGTCGCTCATCAGCAAGGCCCCCTCGAAGGAGGTCACGGATCTCTTCGAGCTTGCGAAGCAGCCTGTAGATTAACAAAAACCAAAGAGACGCCCCGGCGCAAAGATGATGCGTCGGGGCTTTTTCATCGCCCGAAACCTTCCCCCTCGGGGGGAAGGGGGACCGCGTCAGCGGTGGATGAGGGGGAGATCACCTCCTATGTCGGACATTGGCTGCGAATCTGCCCCTCATCCGACCTCGCTTCGCTCGGCCACCTTCCCCCGAGGGGGAAGGCTTCGACGAACAGCGCTTCCGTTTGCTTTCCCGGAACTTTTATGGTACATTAGCGTCACTGGAGGTGATGCCTTGAAAAAGCTTCTGTCCCTCTTTGACGCGAAGCTGCTGCGGTTTTTGATCGTGGGCGTCATCAATACGCTGGTCGGCACGGCGATCATGTTCGGGCTTTATAATCTCGCGCACTGCTCTTACTGGGTTTCGTCGGCGGCAAATTACATTCTCACCAGCATTCTGAGCTTCTTTCTGAATAAATACTTCACCTTCAAGAACAAGGAGCAGAGCCTCTCTCAGGTGCTGCGCTTTGTGATCAACATCGCCGTGTGCTACGGCCTCGCCTACGGCATTGCAAAGCCCCTCTGCCGCGCGCTGCTCGCGAACGCGAGCGTGAGTGTGCGCGACAATGTGTCCATGCTCGTCGGCATGGTGCTCTTCACGGGGCTGAACTATCTGGGTCAGCGATTTTTCGCCTTCAAAAGCGAGGAGGAAT
The DNA here is from genome assembly GCA_946405655.1 of uncultured Clostridia bacterium. Lineage (GTDB taxonomy): Bacteria > Bacillota > Clostridia > Oscillospirales > Oscillospiraceae > CAG-103. The sequence goes on along the minus strand of CAMJHX010000067.1, from coordinate 3,543 downwards.
CCGCATGAAAAAATGGTTCCCTGTGCTGCTGCTCTGCGCGCTGCTGCTCCTCTCCGCCTGCGGGAAAAAGCAGGCAGAGCCCGCCGGCTCCGGCTCGGCGGAGGAGACGAGCGAAACGCAGCCGAAGAAAAGCACAAAGAAAACCGCGAAGAACACCAAGGAAACCGCCGCGCCGAAGGCGACCGCGACGCCAGCCGGCGGTAAAACCTCCGGCGGCAAGAGCAGCCCCGCCGCCACGCCGACGCCCAAGGCGGAAAGCTGGGCGGACATTCAGCAGCTGCAGGAGCAGCTGGCGGAGGTCATTGCGGTCAACCCCGTCGGCAACTGGATCGACAAGGGCACCGGCGCCGCGATGGTCATCGACGAGGCGTTTCGCGGCAGCATTTTGCTGACGCAAGCCGACGGCACGAACATCGTATGGACCTTCACGGGGAAATACGATCTGGAGCGCGCGGAGCTGACCTACACCGACTGCAAAAAGCTCGTGCAGAACGCCTCCGGGCTGCAGACCGTCTATGAAAACGGCAGCGGCACGCTCTCTGCCAAGGACGGCGGCCTCGTCTGGATCGACGAGACCGGAAACCAGACGATGACGTTTGAACGAGATACCTGAAAAAGGTGCCTGCAAAAGCAGGCACCTTTTTTAGATGGATTCGTTCACGCCGATGAACAGCGGGAGGTTCGTGGTCGTGTCCACGATCATGTAGATATACGGCCGGTCGGCGACGATGTTGGCGATCTTCTTCGGCTGGTCGATCAGCGCGGAGCCGGCGACGTCGATGGCCGTGACTGCCGCGGCGCTCACGCCGTCCTCGTTGACGTCGATGACCGCCTTATGCACCGCGTCGGAGACAAAGGCTTCCGGGGCAATGCCGTCCAGCTCGCTGAGATTCGTGAGTCCGGCGGCGCGGAAGATCGGCATGAGGTCGCTCGAATACTCGGTCTTGAACTTCGGCATCGTGGTATGCACCTCGTCATACAGCTCATACTGCAGCAGACTGCGCAGGGACGCGCCGTCGAGCGTGGCGAGGTATTCCGCCGGGGTCATGCCCTCCTTCGGCAGGACGACGGCAAAGGCATAATGCCCGCACATGCCCTTGAGAAAGCCCTCGGCGTTCTCGTCGTGCAGATAGCAGAACTCGAGGCCGCGCAGCATGTCCGCCTTCTGCACGGTGCCGTCGGCAGCGTGGAAGTCCATGGGCGTCGTTCCTTTGTATTCCTGCGACCACTTGCCCTGGAAGAGCAGGGCGTTCACGAGCACGGTCCACGACTCCTGCGGCAGATCGGAGAGGATGGACGGGATCATGCCGTCCGTCTGCTCAGAGACCCAGCCGTTGAGCTCCTGCAGCGTGGTCCTGTCAAAGCTGCGCTGGAAGACCTCCGCGCCGAGGCGGTCGCGGTTGAGGGCGACGAACTCGGGCTTGACCGCGACGCCGTCGCGCAGCCACACGGAGTTTGCAAGGCGCACCTTGCCGCTGAAATTCGTCGGGAGCGTTTTGGCATAGGCCGCGAGCGTATCGGTGAGGGTCTCGGCGTCGCAGCCGAAGAGCGCCTCCAGCTGCGCCTTCGTCTCGCCCGAGGCGCCGTTATTCAGCATGGCGAGGGCATAGATCATGGAGAGCGGAGAGACGACGATGTTCTTGCCCGGCTCCTCGGCGGCGCGAAACAGCTTGAGCGACACGTCCGCGATGCGGTCGGCGTCGTCACTTACAATCGGCTCCTTGCCCGTGAGCTCCAGCTGGAGAAAGCGGTGCAGCATCGTGACGGCCTCGGCGCGGGTGCAGGTGTCCTGCGCCGCCCAGCGGACGCCGTTTTCTGTCGCGCGCCCCTGCAGGACATGCGAGCCGATGGAAAGGCGCATCGGGAGCTGCGCCCAGTCGCTCACGGGGTCGTCATCATCAAACGCCTGCTCAGCGTAAAAGCGCTCAAAATAGTCATATTCATACCGCATCTCGGCATAGCGCCAGAGGAGGGTGGCGAGCATCTCGCGCGTGATGACGCCGTCGGGGTTGAAGTGGTCGTCATCCACGCCGTTTGTGATCCGGTTCGCCGCCGCCCACGCGACCGCCTGAGCGTACCACGCGTCCGAGGGCACATCGGCAAAGCGGTCGCTCACGATGCCGGAGACGCCGCCGCCCATGCGCGAGAGGATCGTGACGACCATGGCGCGCGTCATGGAGCCGTCCGGGTCAAACGCCGATGCGCTCACGCCGTTGACATAGCCGAGATCACTCAGCTCCGCGACGGCGTCGGCATACCACGCGCCCGCAGGCACGTCGGCAAACGGGGTTCTCCCCGCGGCAAACGCCGGCGTCAGTCCCAGCAGCAGCGCGGCTGCCAGCAGCAAGGACAGGATTCGTTTCTTCATCTTTCTTCTCCTTTCATGTAGGCGCCGCCGATTACAAGGTCGGCCGTGCCGTCATCATAAACTGTGAGGAATACGTCGAGATACATGTCGCCCGCGTCGACCACGCCCTCGAAATGCCCGTCGACGAGCAGGTCGGTGAGATCGAGCGTGTGCTCCTCGCCTTCCGGAAACCAGAACCGCACAAGATGTCTGCCGTCTTCATACAGATATTCCCACGACTCGGAGAGATCCCCCGGGGAACCGGGCAGATCCCCGCCTTCACCGGAGGGAACATCGCTCTCCTCCGGCGGGAGCGGCGCGCCGGTTCCGTTCGGGATGATCCGCGTCGGGCGCGGCGTCTGGGCCGGCGCGGGCGTCGGCGCGGCGAGAGAGACCGGCGGCGGTGTGGTCGGCGGGAGCGTGGGCTGCGCGGTCGGCGCTGCTGTCGGCTCCGGCGTCGGCACGGGCGTTTCCGGCGCGGCGGCGTCCGAGACCTCGAGCACCGGCTCGGGCGGGCTCTGCGGCTCCGCCTTCGGCCAGAATGCCGCCGCGAGCACGAGCGCGAGCACGGCAGCCGCCGCGATGGGGAGCGCATAGCGCCGCGTCTTCTTCGGCGGCGCCTCCATCGCGCGCAGCTTTTCCATGAGCGCTTCGCTCGGCTGCTGCGCGTCATAATATTCCCGCAGACGATCATCTGCCATCGGCTTCACCTCCCAGCAAGGTCTGCAGCTCCCGGCGCGCACGCGAAAGCCGCTTGCGCACGGCGCTGTCCGTCATGCGCAGAATGGACGCGATCTCCTTCGTGGGCAGCTGCTCATAGTAAAAGAGATAGACCGCCGCGCGGTCGCCCGGGGCGAGCTTGGAAAGCGCCTCGGAGACCTCGGGGTGCTCCTCCGGCGCGGGCGCGGCAATATGCGCCGCCTCCTCGAGCGGGAGCACACGCCGCCGCCACGCGCTGCGTAAGAGATCGCGGCAGCGGTTCGCCGCGACAGTCATGAGCCAGCTGCGGCGCTGTGCCTCGGCGGAAAAGGACGGCTTTCTGCGCAGATATTCATAAAAGGTCTCCTGCACCACATCCTCCGCGTCCGGACGATTGGCGCAGTAGCTGAAGGCGAGCCGGTAGAGCGGCGCGGAATACCGCTCAACGACGGACTCAAGTTCCTGATTCATGGGAGATTCTCCTGAAAGCTTTCTGA
>CAMJHX010000066.1 GCA_946405655.1 uncultured Clostridia bacterium | reverse complement strand
CCATATTGTAGCATGATATCCGGCAGAGTTTCAACCATCTGTTTGCAAATGAACGGATTTTTGAGATTTGCCGCGCCAACGCCGACGGCGGTCGCCCCGGCGAGCATCATTTCGATCACGTCCTTGGCCGACGAGACGCCGCCGAGCCCGATGATCGGGATGCGCACGGCCTCATAAACCTGCCAGACCATGCGCAGCGCGAGCGGGAAGACCGCGGGGCCGCTCAAGCCCCCGGTGATGTTTTTCAATATCGGCTGCTTCGTGTTCAGGTCGATCCGCATTGCCAGCACGGTGTTGATGAGGCTCAGCGCGTCCGCGCCGGCGTCCTCGCAGGCCTTTGCGATCGAGACGATGTCCGTCACGTTCGGCGTGAGCTTCACGATGACGGGCTTTTTGACCGCCGCCTTCACCGCCGCCGTGACCTCCGCCGCGCTCTCGCAGCTGGTGCCGAAGCCCATGCCGCCGCCGTGCACGTTCGGGCAGGAGATGTTCACCTCCAGCCAGCCGACGGAGGGGCAGACGTCGAATTTCTTTGCAACCTCTACGTATTCCTCCACGGAAAAGCCGCAGACGTTCGCGATGATTGGTTTGCGAAAGACCCGCTCCAGCGCGGGCAGTTCCTCGGCGATGACGGCGTCGATGCCGGGGTTCTGCAGCCCGACGCTGTTGAGCATGCCGCAGTTTCCCTCCGCAATGCGCGGCGTGGGGTTCCCCAGCCGCGGCTGCGCTGTCGTGCCCTTGCACGAAAACGTGCCGAGGCAGTTGATATCGTAAAGCTCCGCGAACTCCCGACCATACCCGAACGTCCCGGAGGCGGGAATCACTGGATTGGACAATTCGATTCCGCAGAGATTGACGGCTGTATTCAAACTCCTCACTCCTAACTCCTAACTCCTAACTCCTCACTCGTCTTCCTCCGGCCAGACAATCGTCTGCCCCTTGAACACCGGCCCGTCCTTGCAGACGCGCTTTGGGCCTTCCTCGGTCTCGACCGTGCAGCCCATGCAGGCGCCGAAGCCGCAGCCCATGCGCGCCTCGAGCGAGATCTGCAGCGGACGCTCGCAGGCGTCATCCAGCGCCTGCAGCATCCCGAGCGGGCCGCAGGCGAACACATCCCAGTGCGGAAGCATGAGCGCGTAGAGTGCGCTGCCCTCCTCGCCCATGGAGCCGTCCTCCGTGAAGACGGTCACCTCCGCGCCGAGCGCCTTGAATTGGTTAACATAATATGAATCCTCCGCGGTCCGGAAGCAGAGCGCCGCGTGGACAAGCCGCCCGCGCTGCATCAGCGCCTTGGCGAGAGAGTAGAGCGCGCCGACGCCGCTGCCGCCGCCGACTAAGAGCGGCATGGGGGAGACGTCCGAGAGGTCAAAGCCGTTTCCGAGCCCGGTGAGCAGATCGAGCTCCGTCCCGACCGGGAGCGCGCAGAGCAGATCCGTCCCCTCGCCGGAGACGCGCACACACAGCGTCAGCACATCGTCCGTCACGTCACAGACCGAAAACGGCCGCCGCAGAAACTTCCCCGGCACCGAAACCTGCACAAACTGCCCCGGGGCAGTGATGGCAGAGCAGTCGCCGCGGAGTTTCAGTTCGTGGACGGATGGGGTCAATTGGATGTTCTCTATCAGAGTAAAGGTTGTTTGTAGCATGGCAAATCACCTCTGAAACGAGTTAGGAATTAGGAGTTAGGAGTGAGGAGTGAAGCTGACGGGCAACTCCTAACTCCTAACTCCTCACTCCTAACTGGCAATTACATATCGATCGTCGAGATCGAAATCGTAATCTCCTCCAGCACGTCCAGCAGCACTCTCACCGTGTCGAGGGCGGTGAAGATCGTGACGTTGTTCTCGACCGCGCAGCGGCGGATCTCGAAGCCGTCTGTGTGGCTGGACTGGCTCGAAATGTCTCGCGTGTTGATGACGTAGCTGACGTAGCCCTTCCGGATGCCCTGCAGGATCTCGTCGCTGCCCTCGGAGAGCTTTTTCTTCGCTCTCGTGCGGATGCCGTGCTCCTTGAGAAACTGCGCCGTGCCCTCCGTCGCCTCAATGTTGAAGCCGAGGTCATAGAACCGGCGGATGAGCGGCAGCGCCTCGTCCTTGTCGCTGTCCGCGATGGTGACGAAGACGGTGCCCGCGTTCGTGACGCTCATGCCGCTCGCCTGCAGCGCCTTATACAAAGCGCGGTTGAGCGCGCGGTCATAGCCGATCGCCTCGCCCGTGGACTTCATCTCGGGGGAGAGATAGGCGTCGAGCCCCGCGATCTTGCTGAAGGAGAAGGCGGGCGCCTTGACGTAGTATCTGGGCTTGTCCTTTCCGCAGAGCTCCGTGATGCCCTGCTCGGGCAGAGAAACGCCGAGCATGGCGAGCGTGCCGATGTCGGCGAGGCTCCGGCCCGTGGACTTGGAGATGAACGGCACGGTGCGGCTCGAACGGGGGTTGACCTCGATGATATAGACGCGGTCATCCCGGTCGACGATGAATTGAATATTATACAGCCCCACGATGCCGATGCCGAGACCGAGGCGGCGGGTGTAGTCGAGGATCGTGTCCTTCACCTTCTCGGAGAGGCTCACGGCGGGGTAGACGCTGATGCTGTCGCCGGAGTGGACGCCGGTGCGCTCCACGTGCTCCATGATGCCGGGGACGAAGACGTTTTTCCCGTCGCAGACGGCGTCGACCTCGACCTCGCGGCCGATGATGTATTTATCGACCAGCACGGGCTGCTTTTCGTCGATGCGGACGGCATTCAGGAGATAGTGCCGCAGGCTCTCCTCCTCGGAGACGATCTGCATCGCGCGGCCGCCGAGCACGTAGCTCGGGCGGACGAGCACGGGGTAGCCGATGCGCGCCGCTGCCTCCACGCCGGCCTCGATGTTCGTCACGGCCTCTCCGGGCGGCTGCGGAATGTCGAGCTCCAGGAGGAGCTTTTCGAAGCAGTCGCGGTTTTCCGCGCGCTCGATCGCGTCCGGCTGCGTGCCGATCATGGGAACGCCGCGCTCCATCAGCGGCTCCACGAGGTTGATCGCCGTCTGACCGCCGAGCGTCGCGATGACGCCCTTCGGCTGCTCCAGCTCGATGACGTTCATCACGTCCTCGACCGTGAGCGGCTCGAAATAGAGCTTGTCGGAGCAGGTGTAGTCCGTGGAGACGGTCTCGGGGTTGTTGTTGATGATGATCGCCTCATACCCCGCCTCGCGGATGGTCTTCACGGCGTGGACGGTGGAGTAGTCAAACTCCACGCCCTGCCCGATGCGGATCGGGCCCGCGCCGAGCACGAGGATCTTCTCGCGCTCGGAGACGATGGATTCGTTCTCCTGCTCATAGGTGGAGTAGAAATAGGGGATATAGCTCTCAAACTCGCTCGCGCAGGTGTCGATCATCTTATAGACCGGCACGATGCCGAGCTCTTTGCGCTTTGCCGCGACGTCCGCCTCCGCGCACTTCCAGAGGTGCGCGAGGTGCTTGTCCGAAAAGCCCATGCGCTTGGCGCGCCAGAGCGCGTCCGGGCTGAAGGGATCGTCCTTGATCTCCTTCTCGAGCGCCACGATGTTGTGGATCTTGTCGAGGAAGAGCATGTCGATGCCCGTGATGTTGCAGATGCGGTTGTAGTCCACGCCGAGCCACATCAGCTGCGCGATGGCGAAGATGCGGTCGTCCGTGCCGATCTTGATGTACTCCATCAGCTCCTCGATCGGCATGTGGTGGAACTTCGGCATGTACACATGGCTCACGCCGATCTCCAGCGAACGGATCGCCTTGAGGAGGCTCTCCTCGATCGTGCGGCCGATGCTCATCACCTCGCCCGTCGCCTTCATCTGCGTGCCGAGCTTGTTGGAGGCGCCGGCGAATTTGTCGAAGGGGAAGCGCGGCATTTTGGTCACGACGTAGTCGAGCGTCGGCTCGAAGGAGGCGGGGGTGTTTGCGATCTGGATCTCGTCGAGCGTCATGCCGACGGCGATCTTCGCCGAAACGCGCGCGATCGGGTAGCCGCTGGCTTTCGATGCGAGCGCAGACGAGCGGCTCACGCGGGGGTTGACCTCGATCAGATAATACTTGAAGCTCTCCGGGTCGAGCGCGAACTGCACATTGCAGCCGCCCTCCACCTCGAGCGCGCGGATCAGGCGCAGGGCGCTGTCGCGCAGCATGTGGTATTCGCGGTTCGTGAGCGTCTGGCTCGGCGCCACGACGATGCTGTCGCCCGTGTGGATGCCCACGGGGTCGATGTTCTCCATGTTGCAGACGGTGATGGCGGTGTCGTTCGCGTCGCGCATCACTTCGTATTCGATTTCCTTGTAGCCCTTGATGCTCTTTTCCACCAGCACCTGATGGACGGGGGAGAGCGCGAGGGCGTTTTTCGCGAGCGCGGTCAGCTCCGCGTCGTCGTCGGCAAAGCCGCCGCCCGTGCCGCCGAGCGTGAACGCCGGGCGCAGCACCACGGGGTAGCCGATCTCGCGCGCCGCCGCGCGGCATTCGGAGATGCTCGTTGCGATCTTGCTCGGGAGCACCGGCTCGCCGAGCGCCTCGCACAGCGCCTTGAACTTCTCGCGGTCCTCCGCGCAGGCGATGCTCTCCGGCCGCGTGCCGAGCACCTCGACCTGGCACTCCTGCAGCACGCCCTGCTCCGAGAGCGCCATCACGAGGTTCAGTCCCGTCTGTCCGCCGATGCCGGGCACGATCGCGTCCGGGCGCTCATAGCGGATGATGCGCGCCACATATTCCGGCGTGAGCGGCTCCATATATACCTTGTCCGCGATCGCGGTGTCGGTCATGATCGTCGCGGGGTTGGAGTTTGCGAGCACGACCTCATAGCCCTCCTCGCGCAGGGCGAGACAGGCCTGCGTGCCGGCGTAGTCAAATTCGGCGGCCTGTCCGATCACGATCGGGCCCGAGCCGATCACGAGGATCTTGTGGATGTCGGTTCTCTTAGGCACGGCGGTCCGCCTCCTTTCCGAAGAGTGTAAACTGCGTTCCGCCCTCGGCCTTGTGCTGCTCGAGCAGGCGGATGAACTGGTCAAAGAGATAGCTGCTGTCCTGCGGTCCGGGCGCGCTCTCCGGGTGATACTGCACGGAGAAGACCATGTCGCGCGCGCACTTCACGCCCTCGATCGTGTTGTCGAGGAGGTTGACGTGCGTCGCCTCCAGATCCGTGCCGGCGAGCGACTCGGCTTTCACGGCGTAGCTGTGGTTCTGGCTCGTGATCTCGAGCTTTCCGGTCTCCAGATTGCGCACGGGATGGTTGCCGCCGCGGTGACCGAACTTCAGCTTGTAGGTCTCCGCGCCGTAGGCGAGGGAGATGATCTGGTGCCCCAGGCAGATGCCGAAGATCGGGAGCTTTCCGCGCAGCTGGCGCACGACCTCCGCCACCTCCGGCACATCCTGCGGATCGCCGGGGCCGTTGGAGAGGAAGAGCCCGTCCGGCTCCATGAACTCAATCTCCCGCGCCGTCGTGTTGTAGGGCACGACCGTCACGTTGCAGCCGCGCGCGTTCAGGCTGCGCACGATGTTCAGCTTCATGCCGCAGTCGATCGCGACGACGTTGAACCGGTGGTTCGACGTGCGCGAATACCAGCGCTTGCGGCAGCTCACACGCTGCACGAGATCGTGCGGCAGTCTTGCGACGCGGAGCCGGTCCAGCGCGGTCTCGGTGTCGGTCTCCATCGAGGTGATGAGGCATTTCATGCTGCCCACGTCGCGGATCTCGCGCGTCAGCTTTCTCGTGTCCACGCCGGAGATGCCCGGCACGCCGCACTCCACCATCAGCTCTGAGAGCGTCTTGGTGTAGCGGAAGTTGGAGGGGTTGTCGTTGTATTCCCGCACGATCAGCGCGCCGATCGTGGGCGTTTTCGTCTCAAAGTCCTCGTCCGTGATGCCGTAGTTGCCGATGATCGGATAGGTCATCACGACGGCCTGCCCGGTGTAGCTCGGGTCGGACACGATCTCCTGATAGCCGACCATCGAGGTGTTGAACACCGCCTCGCAAACAACGTCCTCCGCCGCGCCGAAGCCAAAGCCAAGGTAGACGCTGCCGTTTTCGAGGATTAGCTTTCGATTGAAATTCTGCATCTCTTTAACTCCTGTCTGATTCTAGTGTGGAGTTTGGAGTGTGGAGTTTGGAGTGATGGTGTCGGCTTGCGCCGACGGATTTGAATTGCGCGAAGCGCACTTTAAACTCCACACTCCACACTTCACCCTCCACACTGGTATACGATCTCACCATCGCAGATCGTCATTTTTACTCTGCCATAAACCTTCCACCCCGCAAACGGTGTGGCTCTGCCCATCGAGGCGAACTCCTCGGGGTCGATCGTCCATTCCTCCGCCGGGTCGAACACGCAGAGGTCGGCGGCTTTGCCGACTTCGATGCCGCTCTCGAGCCCGAAGCGTCTGGCCGGGGACGCGGTCATGCGGTCGATGAGCGTCTCCGGCGGCACGATCCCGGTTTTCACCAGCCCCGTGTACAGCACCGGCAGGCTGCATTCGAGCCCGACGACGCCCATCAGCGATTTTTCCAGTCCGCGCGACTTCTCCTCCGCCGTGTGCGGCGCGTGGTCGGTCGCGATCATGTCCACCGTCCCGTCGAGGAGCCCGGCGATGAGCGCGTCGCGGTCGGCTTTCTCGCGGATCGGCGGGTTCATCTTAAAGCGCCCGTCCTCCTGCAGATCGTCCTCCGTCAGGAGCAGATAGTGCGGCGCTGTTTCGCACGTGACGTTCACGCCGCGCGCCTTGGCATTCCGGATGATCTGCACGCTCTCCTTTGTGGAGACGTGGCAGACGTGGTAGGCGCAGCCGGTCTCCTCCGCGAGGCGCACATCGCGCTCCACCTGCTTCCATTCGGACGCCGAGCAGATGCCGCGGTGCCCGTGCGCTTTGGCGTAAGCGCCGTCGTGGATATAGCCGCCGCGCAGGAGCGATTCGTCCTCGCAGTGGGCGACGATCACCTTGCCGAGCGCCTTTGCGCGCAGCATGGCGTTTTTCATCATCTCGTCCGACTGCACGCCCTTCCCGTCGTCCGAAAAGGCGAAGGCGTCGGGCGCCATGCCCTCGAGATCGGCGAGCGTCTCGCCCTTTTCGCCCACGGTGATCGCGGCGTAGGGCAGCACCCGGATCACGGCGTCGTCCCGGATGCGCTGCAGCTCTGCCTCCAGATGCTCCGTGCTGTCCGGCACGGGGTTCAGGTTCGGCATGGGGCAGACGGTCGTGTAGCCCCCG
>CAMJHX010000065.1 GCA_946405655.1 uncultured Clostridia bacterium | reverse complement strand
GACGGCAGCACGATCAAAATCACCGGCGCGGGGACGTATGAGCTCACCGGCACGCTCGATGACGGCATGGTCATCGTCGACGCCGGGGATGAGGACGACGTGGAACTCATTTTGAACAACGCGAGCATCACGAGCGGCGCCTCCGCCGCGATCTATATCGCAAGCTGCGATGACGCCGCGATCACCCTCGCCGCCGGCAGCGAGAACACCCTCGCCAACGGCGGCAGCTTCGAGGCGATCGACGAGAAAAACATCGACGGCGCCGTCTATGCCACCAAGGATCTCACGCTCTCCGGCGACGGCAGCCTCAATGTCACATCTCCCGCCGGGCACGGCATCGTCGCGAAGGACGATCTCACCGTCTCAGGCGGCACCTATACCATCACCGCGGCCTCCCACGGCGTGACCGCGAAGGACAACGCCCTGCTGGAGGACGGCGCCTTCACGATCGAGGCGGGCAAGGACGGCATCCACTGCGAGAACACCGACGACGAAACGCTCGGGAACCTCACCATTTCAGGCGGCAGCTATGCGATCACCGCAGACGGCGACGGCTTCAGCGCGAGCGGCTCGCTCACCGTGGCGGACGGCGTGATCGATGTGACGGCGGGCGGCGGCAGCGCCTCCGTGACGCACTCGGACGCGGGCTTTGGCTGGAACGGCCAGACCTCGAACACCGACAGCGCCAGCGCCAAGGGGCTCAAGGCCGAGGGCGACCTCACCGTCACGGGCGGCACCATCACCGTCGACAGCGCGGACGACGCGCTCCACTCCAATGCGAACGTCACCGTTTCGGGCGGCGAGGTTACGCTCTCCTCCGGCGACGACGGCATCCACGCGGACGGCAATACCACGATCTCCGCCGGCACCGTCACCATTCCGGCGAGCTATGAGGGCATCGAGGGTCAGACGATCACGATCTCCGGCGGCGCGATCTCGGTCGTGTCCTCCGACGACGGGCTCAACGCCGCCGGCGGCAATGACGCGAGCGGCAACGGCGGCTTCTTCGGCGGCAATCCGTTTGACAGCGACGCCTCTGCCGAGATTCTCATCGAGGGCGGCACGCTCTATGTGAACGCCGGCGGCGACGGCATCGACTCCAATGGCACGATCACCATGACGGGCGGGCAGGTCTTCGTCTCCGGCCCGACGAACAGCGGCAACGGCGCGCTCGATTACGGCATCAGCGCCACGATCACCGGCGGCACCATCGTCGCCGCGGGCGCCTCGGGCATGGCGGAGAACTTCACCTCCGCCGAGGGACAGGGCGCCATGCTCGTCTCCACCGGCGCGCAGCAGGCGGGCAGCACCATCCAGCTGGCCGACGCGAGCGGAAACGTGCTCCTCACCTGGCAGCCCGAAAAGGCGTATGAATGCGTCGTCATCAGCACGCCCGACGTGCAGCAGGGCGGCGCCTACACCCTCACCGCAGGCTCCGGCACCCAGACCATCGAGATGACCAGCGCCGTCTACGGCGGCGGCATGGGCATGGGCGGCATGGGCGGTCAGCCCGGCCAGATGGGTCAGCCCGGCGAGATGGGACAAATGGGCGGCCAGCCCGGACAGATGGGCGGCGGCAGACCCGGCGGCGGGATGGGAAGACCGTAAACAAATATCATCAAAAAGCCTCTCTTCGGAGAGGCTTTTTGATGTGAGTGTGGAGTGTGGAGTTAGGAGCGTGGAGTTTAAAAATGTGTTTGCTTTCGCAAACGATTGGAATGATCGCCGAAGGCGATTCTTTAAACTCCACACTCCACACTCCACCTTCCACACTCAATACTTTCTGTCACTTTTTCCGCATTGTAAACTTCCCCTCGCTGTGCTAAAATAAGCTGAAGGGTCATCCCCGGAGAAAAGAGGAAGATTTCATGGATGTTTTACGCTTCAGCCCCGATAAATGCATCAATTGTTATAAGTGCGTCCGCAACTGCCCGGTCAAGTCGGTTCGCGTGTATAAGGGCATGCCGCAGATCGTCTCGAGCGACTGCATTCTCTGCGGAAAGTGCGTCGCGGTCTGCCCGCGCCACGCCAAGGAGGACATCAGCCAGGTGCCCGCGATCCAGCGCCTGATCGAGAGCGGAAAGCCCGTCATCGCGAGCGTGGACAGCACGTATCTGCCTTACTTCGGTCTGAACGGGTTTCAGGGCCTGCGGCAGGCGCTCAAGGACATGGGCTTTGCCGACGCCTATGAGACCGCCGAGGGCGCGCAGCTGGTGCAGCGCCAGCTCGAGGTGCTCGCAAGCCAGGCGGAGGACGCGCCGATCATCACCTCCGGCTGCCCGACGATCGTGCTCTACTGCGAAAAGCACTTCCCCGAGGCGCTGCCGTATCTCGCGCCGGTCGTCTCGCCCGCGCAGGCGCACGCGCAGATCCTGCGTCAGCGCTGTCCCGGCGCGGCGGTGGTCTACATCGGTCCCTGCGTCTCCCGCAAGGAGGAGACCAAGAGCTTCGAGAGCGTCGGCGCGGACTATGCCATCACGCTCACAGAGTTTGAGATCTGGATGCACGAAAAGAAGGTGCAGCTTGAGCGCGAGCTCCCTGCCGATGAGCCGAAGGCCTCGCACGCCTATGTTGTCACCGGCGGCACGATGGACGCCATGACCCGCCTGATCGGGCTGGACTATCTCTCTGTCGACGGGCTGAACGACTGCATCAAGGTGCTCGAGAGCGTCGTCTCCGGCGGACTGCGCGGCTGCTTCATCGAGATGGCAGCCTGCCACGGCAACTGCATCGGCGGCATGGTCTTCACGCACAAGAAGATGAACCTGCTCGAGGCCCGCCGCATGGTGGAGATCCAGTCGGTCTACGACGGCGGGGACTATGACATCTCCGAGCAGATCGGCATGCACCGCGCGCTCGAGGATCACCGCATCCGCCCGCAGGAGGTGCCGGAGGAGGGCGTCATCGCCGGCATCATGCGCAACATGGGCAAGTTCACCAAGGAGGATCAGCTCGACTGCGGTCTCTGCGGATACCCCACCTGCCGCGAGATGGCGATCGCCCAGTATGCCGGGCGCGCCGAGGTGTCCATGTGCGTGCCGTACATGATCCGCAAGGCGGAGATCTACTCCGAAAAGATCATCAACGTCTCGCCCGAGGGCATCATCACCGTGGGCAAGAACCTCAAGGTGCAGCAGATCAACCGCGCCGCCTGCCGCATTTTCGGCATCAAGGACACGGGCGACATCGTGGGCTATCCGGTCAGCCGCATCATGGACGAATATGACTTCATCAAGCTCATGGGCATGGATGAAAATCAATATACCGACCGCGTCTATCTCGCGGAATACAACGTCTATCTCGAGCGCGTCTTCATCTGCGACCCGGACCGCACGGTCTATACCTGCATCATGCGCGACGTGACCATCTCGCGCCAGCGCCGCGAGCAGGTGCAGAAGACGAAGCTGCACGCCGCCGAGATTGCCGACGACATCATGGAAAACCAGCTGCGCATCGTCCACCAGATCGCGAGTCTCCTCGGCGAGACCGCGGCGGAGACGAAGGTCGCCGTGCACGATCTGAAGCAGGCGATCCTGCTCGACGAGGACGATGAGGACGACGAGGAGGAAGACGATGGCTAAATCCACGCGGCTTGACCGCAACCTCGTCTGGGAGATCGGCGTCGTCACCAAGATGAAGAACAGCGAGAGCATCTGCGGCGACCAGTGCGTCTTTGACAAGGACCGCAACGGCGCCACGATCATCCTCTCCGACGGTCTCGGCTCCGGCGTGAAGGCGAACATTCTCTCCACGCTCACGAGCACCATGCTCTCCACCATGCTGCACGGAGACATCCCGCTCGAGGAGGCGGTCTCCACCGTGGCGGCGACGCTCCCGATCTGCAGCGAGCGCCATCTGGCGTACGCCACCTTCACGATCGTCACCGCCGAGGGGCGCAGCGTGCGCCTCGTGCAGTATGACAATCCGCCCGCCGTCTTCCTCAAGGACGGCAGGGCGCAGAAATATTCCTATTCCGTCCACTTCGTGCAGGACAAGGAGCTGCACGAGAGCACCTTCCATTTCTCCCCCGGCGACTGCCTGATCCTCTTCAGCGACGGCGTGGCAGAGGCGGGACGCGGCGTCACGACCTATGACGGCTGGCCCCGCGCGGAGATGGAGGATTTCCTCGCGCGCAACTGGACGCCGGACGTCTCCGCCCAGCGCATCGCCGCGCGCATGCTCAGCACCGTCCAGGCGCTCGATCTCGATGAGCTGCATGACGATACGACCATCGCCGTGCTGCGTCTCCGTGAGCGGAAGCCCGTGAACCTCATGATCGGCCCGCCGGAGAACAAGGACGACGATCTCAGCACCATGCGCCTGTTCTTTGCCAAGGAGGGCCTTCACGCCGTCTGCGGCGGCACGACGGCGAAGGCGGTTTCCAAGTATCTCAACACGCGCGTCCATCTCCTGCCGGACACCGGCTCGGACGAGGTGCCGCCCATGAGCATGATTGCGGGCGTCGATCTCGTGACGGAGGGCGCCGTGACGCTCTCGGTCGCCGTGGAGCTGCTCAAAAACTATCAGATCGACGGCATGATCGCCCTCGATATGGAGCGCCGCAAGGACGGCGCGGCAAAGCTCGCCGAAATGCTCATGGAGGACGCCACGGAGATCAACCTCTTCTTCGGCAACGCCGCCAACACCGCGCAGGATGACACCGAGTTCAGCTTCGAGCGCAAGCTGAAGCTGGTAAACGAGCTGCAGGACATCCTGAAAGGCGCGGGGAAGAAAGTGAAGCTAAGCATTGTTTGAGTGTGGAGTGTGGAAGGTGGAGTGTGGAGTTTAAAAATGTGTTTGCTGTCGCAAACGATTGGAATCATCGCCGAAGGCGATCCTTTAAACTCCACACTCCACACTCCTAACTCCACACTCTCAGAAAGGAGCCCGCCTATGAAACGTGTCCGCATCCTCCTCTGGATCCTCATGCTCCTGCCTCTTGTCGCCACCGTCGCCGCCCTGTTTTTCCTGCCGGACCGCATTCCGGCGCACTATGGGTTCGACGGCACGGTCGACCGCTGGGGCTCGAAGTATGAGACGCTCGTGTTCCCCGTGCTCTCGATCGTGACGGGCGCGCTGCTGCTCGCCATGTCGCGCGTGACGAAAAAGCACGACCCGACGGGCAAGAACGAGATCGCCCTCCTCTGGGCGGGCGTCGGCTGCGGCGCGGTGTTCTCCGCCATGACAGCGTATTTCCTCATCACCGATTTTCAGCAGGTGCGGGACCTGAACGCTGTGCCGATCGCGCTCACGCAGCTTCTGTTTCTCATGCTCGGCGCGCTGCTTGTGCTCTTCGGCGTGCTCCTGCCCGGCACGGACCGCAACCCCGTGTTCGGCTTTCGCACGAAGAAAACCATGGAGAGCGAGGAAAACTGGGACAGGGCGCACCGCTTTGCCGCCGTCTCGCTCATCATCGCGGGTGTTTTGATGGTGCTCGTCTCGATCTTCACGCGCGGCGCGGTCTGCTTCTGGGTGAACATGGCGATTTTGATTGCGGTGATTGCGGTCGACGCGTGGTATGTCCATAAGCTCTGACCCGTCCCTCGGAAAGGAGAATTCCAATGAAAAAAAGAATCTTATCACTGCTGCTCGCAGCGGCGCTGCTGCTGGGGCTGACCCCGGCGTTTGCTGCGGGGAAGACCCCGTTTTCCGACGTGCCTGCGGGCGCGTGGTACGAAGACGCCGCGGCTTCCATGAATGAACAGGGCTATGTCAACGGCGTGAGTGCCACGGCGTTTGACCCCGACGGCTCCATGACCCGCGCCATGGTCGTCACGATCCTGCACCGCATGGGCGGTTATCCGCTCGGCGCGGAGAAGAGCGGCTTTGCCGACGTCCCCGCCGACGCGTGGTTTGCCGCCGCGGTCGACTGGGCGGCTGCCAATGGGATCACGAACGGCGTGGACGCCGAGCATTTTGACCCCAACGGCGTCGTCACGCGCGAAACACTCTCCACGCTCCTCTGGCGCTATGCCGCCCTGCGGTATGAGGATGAATACATCGGGCGCTACAAGGCGCGCCTTGCGTTCAACGACAATGACCCCGTGAGCGACTGGGCGCGCGAGGCGATGCGCCTCTCCGTCGGCTCCGGCGTCATCAAGGGGCGCGAGACGGCGGACGGAACGGTCTGGGCGGCGCAGGCGACCTGCACGCGCGCCGAGGCGGTCACGATGCTGTATCGCTTTTTGAAGCTGGAGTTCACGGAAAAGCAGCCGGAGATCGCGCCGTATCTGGACGTCAACCGGATCGCGGACGTGTCGCTGCAGCTGTTTCGCGCGATGGAGCAGTCCGGCGAGAACACCGTCGCCTCTCCGCTTTCGATCATCTATGCCCTCGCCATGCTGAATAACGGCGCCTCGGGCGAGACGAAGGCGCAGCTGGAAACGCTCTTCGGCTGCGACAGTGACACGCTGACGGCCGTGCTCGCGGCCTATGCCGACACGCTGCAGAACCCGAACGGCAAGGGCACCATCCGCCTTGCCAACGCCATGTGGATCCGCGAGGACGCCCCGGTGAGCGAGTACTTCGTCCGCGTCAATCGCGAGCTTCTCAGCGCGGAGGTCTTCCGCCGCGGCTTCGGGCCCGATACGCTGCGCGAACTCAACGGCTGGGTCTCCCGCAAGACCGACGGCATGATCCCCTCCATTCTCTCCGAGCTGCCGAAGGACGCGATCCTCGTGCTCCTGAATGCGCTCCTCTTCAAGTGCAATTGGGCCGAGGGCTATACCGGCACCGTGGAGATGCCTTTCCACGCCGCGAACGGCGAAACCAAGGTTGTGGATATGCTCAAGAGCACAGAGAAGGTCTATCTCCATGACGCAAACGCCGTCGGCTTCCGCAAGCCCTTTGAGGGGCATTATGATTTCGCCGTCATCGTGCCGAACGAGGGCGTGACGCCGGCGGAGTATCTGGAGCAGATGGACGGCGCGTCCCTCCGCTCGCTCCTGCTCGGCGAGGATTACGACGCGGTCTATACCGCCATGCCGAAGTTCAAGTTCAACTTTGAGAGCGACCTCATGTCGGTCTTCCCGCGCGTCGGGCTCACGAATCTGAAGCAGCTTGCCGGCATCGCGCCGGGCGCCGGCGTCTCCAACGCGATCCACAAGGCGGTCATCGACGTCAACGAGGACGGCGTGAGCGCTGCTGCTGTCACGGCGATCGTCGTGACCAAGACGGCAGTCCCGACGCAGCCGCAGCGCGTCGCCACCGTCACCGCCGACCGGCCGTATATCTACATGATCGTGGACAGAAACACGAATCTCCCGCTCTTCATCGGCGTGAACGAAACGGTTTGATGACAGAG